>WSYA01000060.1 GCA_009773615.1 Gallionellaceae bacterium | reverse complement strand
CATCTGATTAGACTACCACCCTGTCTAACTTTCACGTTTCACACAATAGGCATAAGGGATAGACAGGATTAAACCTCCACGAAATGTCACTTAGCTCAGTATTATCTTTAGTCTCTTAGCTGTTTCTGCCGCGCCATGAAAAAAGTCCTTCTCAGCGAAATTCTGACCCCCTCTGTCAAAATAACCTCCCCTGATGCAGTTATTTCGGAGGTACTGGCGGAAATGGCTGCGCTGAAAATCAGTTGCGTGGTCGCTGTCGATGCCGAACGCCGTCCTCAGGGAATATTCACCGAGCGCGATGCGGTTCGTTTGCTGGCCGAACGGCGCGCGCTGGGTAAGCTCAAAATGGCCGAGGTGATGAGCACTCCGCCCTTTTCATCCGCAGCCGACATCGATTTCCGCGAAGCCTACCGCTTGCTTCAGGAACGCGGTTTCCGCCATTTGGTCGTGGTGGATAGCGAAGGATGTCTGCTAGGGATCGTCACCGAAGGCGACTTTATGCAGCGCCTTGATGTCGGCGACTTGTCCGAATTCAAGAGTGCTGAAAGGGTCATGTCGCGCAACATCGTGACTGTTGATGTCGATGACTCAATTGCGGATGCGATCAGCTTGATGAGCAGAAATCGTTACAGCTGCGTCGTCGTCATGCGCGAGCAGATTCCCTACGGGATATTGACCGAACGCGATGTCGTGCGCTTGGCTCCGCTTATCGACGATGTCGGCGATACGCCGATCAGCAGCGTGGTGCGTACCCCCTTGATCACAGCGCCTCCCGGAATGAAGTTGCCGGATGCGATCAAGCTCATGACGCAACACAAAATCCGCCATCTCGTGGTTACCGAGAACGACAATTTGCTCGGCTTGCTGACGCGCCATGATCTGGTCAAGACATTGCAGGGAAGCTACGTCCACTTCCTGCATGAAACCATTCAGGTACAACGCAAGGAACTATTCAGGCTCAGCCAGCAACGTAGCCTGTTCAAGCTGCACGACGCGGCGTTGGCGGCATCGGCTAACGCGATTATCATCGCGGACAGGCAAGCTGTAATCCAGTGGGCCAATCCGGCTTTCTCCCTGTTGACGGGCTACACGCTCGAAGAAACAGTCGGCAGCAGCATGCGCGACCTGGTTAAATCCGGAGAACATAGCCCGGAGTTTTACGTGGAGTTCTGGAGAACATTGCTCGACGGGCGCGTATGGCATGGTGAGATCATCAATAAGCACAGGGACGGGACGTTTTACCCGGAAGAAATGACGGTCACCCCGGTGCGTCTCGATAGCGATGAGATCACGCACTTCATCGCCATCAAACAGGACATCAGCGAGCGCAAGCAAGCCGAGGCTCAGATCTACAATCTGGCATTTTTCGATGCGTTGACCAGACTGCCCAACCGGCGTCTGTTAAACGACAGGTTGGAGCAAGCCAAGGCCGCCAGCAAACGTAGCGGATGCTACGGCGCGTTGATGTTTCTGGACTTGGATAATTTTAAGCCGCTCAACGATGAGTATGGGCATGAAGTGGGTGACCTGCTGTTACAGGAAGTAGCCCGCCGCATAAACAGTTGCGTGCGCGAGGTGGACACGGTTGCGCGTTTCGGCGGAGATGAATTTGTGGTGATACTCAAAGAGCTGGATACGGATATGTCCGCATCTACAGCTCAAGCCGGGATCGTCGCGGAAAAGATCCGCATCATTTTAGCCCAGCCATACTCGTTGACCATTCATGCAACTCAGGACAAGAGCGCAAAAAACACGGTGGAACATCACTGCACATCAAGCATCGGCGTGGTGTTGTTTAGAGATCATGTCGCCACATCGATCGACCTGATCAAATGGGCTGATCTGGCGATGTATCAGGCCAAAACAGCGGGGCGGAATCTGATACGGCTTTATGATTCGAAAGCTTGAGCGACCGCTGCGGCCACAAGAAAATCAACTGCCCGCTCCGGGCATTTAAGTCGACACTCATTAAAAGACGAGCAGCTTGATTCCGATCAAGATCAGCACCGTCCCGCCGAAAATCTCGGCCTTGCTTTCCAGCCAAGTGCCGCTGCGTTTGCCGATCTGAACGCCCGCCCAACTGAATGCGAAAGTCGACATGCCGATGATCAGGCAGGCCAGATAGGCGTTGATGTCCAGAAGCGTCAGGCTAAAGCCGGCGGCCATCGCGTCGATACTGGTCGCGATTGCAAGCAGCAACATCATCTTGTTGGTAACCGTCGCGATGTCCTTTTCAATACCTTCTTGCAGGCCTTCGTAGATCATCTTGGCGCCGATCAGCGCCAGCAATCCAAAAGCGATCCAGTGGGCATAGGCCTCGACCCAGTCCAATACGCCTTTGCCGCCCAAGTAGCCGAGGAAAGGCATCAACGCCTGAAAGCTGCCGAAAAAAGTCCGGCCTTAAAGCCCAATCCCCGGATGTTGCCTTTGGAGCCAAGCCCGATGGAAACGGCAAAAGCATCCATGCTGAGTGCGACAGCTAAAACGATTACTTCAAACACCGGTGAATTTCCAATCAGGTAGACAAGGTTTTGAGGGGGGCGCAGCTGAGACAGTGGCCCGCAATGTCGGCTTAGAGCCGCAATTGCAGACACGATCCATTACCTTTTTTTAGGTGTTTGCCCGACGCGCTCAAGCAATAGCTCGATAGCCTCTTGAAGCATGGGGGTGGCTGCATTTTCGGTGGGTTTTTCGCCGTTGTAATTGCCGATCAGCGTGCGTGTTGGCGGAGCCCACTTCGCTTTCATCCAGCTTCTTTTGCCCGATCCTGCTACTACCCAGGGGTTTTTGCTCGCACCCAAATGTTTATCACCTTCTCCGGGATAGTCAATCGCATTTTTCATCTCGACTGCGGTGAAGGCAACGTAGATAAATTTTTGATCATCGTTGGTGTTGGTTCTTACCGAAGCAAAAGGGTCGGATGCGTCCCTGAATTTTTTGTGAACGTCAGGCAGGTTTCCTGTATCCATGCTCTGTTCTATTTTGGCGGCGAAATCTTTGCCCATCTCTGCCGGGTTGCTCATGCCCCCTTTGTTGATTTCCGAAAAGCTCGAAAAAGTGTCGAACCAGGTTTCAAAATACAGCGTCGCATCCGCTTGGCTTTGATCCTCCACTATCACGATGCCTTTTTGCGCCACCTTGTCGGCCACCAGTGCACTCAGTTTAGGCAGGCACGGTTTAGACAGATTTTCGAGGGCGCAAACATAGACCCCGTTCGGGAAGGTCGCCGGTTTCAGCACCAGTTTTTCTGACGGGTTGTCTGGGAATACTAGCGCCAGCATCACCGTATCGCTCGCCCTGCGTTTGTGAGTCACCACCGTCGGCTTGGTGGGGCGTTTTTTTGGTGCGCATGCGGACAGCTCCGCAATCACCACAAGCAACAGGCCGACCTTAATCCAATTCGATACCATCATTTCTCCCTGAATATAGTCACGATGCAAGGGGTAACCGACCCCGCTCCGTTATTCCATATTGTTAGCGCGCTCATTATGCGGCATCTTTCTATCGTGCCGCAAACCCGTTTTGCTTTCTGCAAAGGGGCAACAAGCAATGATGCCGCCAGCGGCAAGCGGTAGAATCGCATCCTCCGCCCTATTTTATATACCGCAATGCGTCCGAAGCCGCCGCCGAATTATCTTGCCGGTTACCCCGCCGCTCTGGCAGCGCAAGTGCAGCAGCTGATCCGGCAAGACAAGCTAGCCGACATGCTGCGGCAGAAATATCCGCAGACGCATACCGTGCGCACCGACAAAGCGTTGTACGACTACGTGCTCGAAGCCAAGGGCAAGTATCTGGGCAACGCCGCTTCACTGAGCAAGGTGGCGTTCGACAGCAAGCTGCATGTCATTCAGAACGCGCTGGGTATGCACACCACCATCGCGCGCGTGCAGGGGGCGAAGCTCAAGACCAAACGCGAGATTCGCGTCGCGGCATTGTTCAAAGACATGCCGCCCGAATTTCTGCGCATGATCGTCGTGCACGAGCTCGCCCACCTTAAAGAGCGCGAACACAACAAGGCTTTCTATCAGCTGTGCCGACATATGGAGCCCGACTACCACCAGTTGGAATTCGACTTGCGCGCTTACCTCACCTATCTCGATGCGGAGGGTGAGCCGCTCTGGTTGAGCGTCAAAGCCGATGCGGGCGCGCTTACATCATGACAAAAAACTTACCCGACAACAGAGATATTTTTCCCTACAGTATTTAAATTATGTCCGCACATATCGACAATCAATCCGTCCCATCCATCCGCCAGCTGATCGCCACACTCGAACAATCCAGCCTGGCCGCCAGCGCCACCGTCGCGTTGCACCGCTACCGGCTGCATGCCGTGGTATGCGATATACCGTTGCTGATGATTCCGTTGTCGGGTATGAAGCGCTTCCATGCGCTGGGCGGGACATGGGAATGCGCTACGGGGCAATTTCTGATGACGCATTTCGCCATGCAGGCCGATATCGAGAATATCCCCGACGGCGCCGCTCCGTATCGCGCGTGGGCGTTGCCATTCCCATGGGAGGTGGTAAATATGGCGCGCGGCCTGCTGCATGGAGCGAGGCAGACGCAGGGCGCGGCGGTGAGCGTGGGCAAATTACCTGCGGTGATGGAAGCGTTGCTGGCCTACATCGGGGATGCGGATACGACGGATACGGCACTGCGCAACTACCGTTTGCTCGGCATTCTGCTCGCGCTGTCTCGCGCCGGGCATTGCCAATTCCTTTCGGCTCACGATCCGAGTCTGTCTGCGCGCATCCGGCTGACGGTGTCTGCCGATCCTGCGCGCGAATGGACTTCCGCGCATTTCGAGGATGAGTTTTGTATCAGCGGAGCAACCTTGCGCAGACGTCTCGTGGCGGAAGCAACTTCGTTGCGGGCCTTGATTCAGGAAGCGCGGCTGCATTCGGCATTGGTGCAATTACAGGTCACGCGCAAGCCGGTGAAGGCGGTGGCGCAGGATCACGGTTACCGTTCCATTCCCAGTTTTCGCCGCAACTTTGCCGAGCGCTTCGGCATTGATCCGGCAGATGTGGCGAATAGCCTCTAAGCCAAATTGTTCGTAGGCAGCACCGCTTCTACAGGTGGGGGCTCACCATTTCGGTTCCGGCTCGTCCTGCTTGGAATAATGCGCTGAGCGATTCGCGCCTCTTGTTGAGCGTTTCGCATCATTGTCATGCACTACACTTCTTCCATCGTAATCAATCAAAGGAGAAATTTATGAAACGTATTTTTGTCGGTGTTGTTTCATTCATGTTGTTGGCGGGTAGCGCTTGGGCATTCGAGTTATCCAGCCCGGACGTGGCCGAGGGCAAGGTGCTGAATATGGCGCAGGTCGCCAATACATTCGGCTGCACGGGCGGCAATCTTTCGCCCGCGCTGAACTGGAAACATGCGCCGACAGGTACGAGCAGTTTCGCTGTGACCGTATACGACCCGGATGCGCCCACGGGCAGCGGCTGGTGGCATTGGCTGGCGTACGATATTCCCGCAACAGCGACAGGCTTGCCCGCATCTGCCGTGGGGAGTGCCGCTTTGCCGGAGGGCGCAAAACAAGGCCGCAACGATTTCGGCACGCGCAACTTCGGCGGCGCATGCCCTCCGCCGGGTGACAAGCCGCATCGTTACGTCATCACCGTGCACGCATTGAAAGTGGACAAGCTCGAAGTGCCGGAAGATGCCAGTGCCGCGCTGATCGGCTTTATGCTGCGCGCGACGGGCTTGGGTACGGCGAAGATAACGGCGAAGTATTCAAGATAAAACCGCAGCGAAGGAGGGCGGTTGACCGCTCTCCGCCGACCCCGTATATTTCGTCCCCATGCAAACGCAACTCATCTCTGCCGACTTCATCATCGCCAAGCGACTGTGGCTAGCCCAGCTAGCTCACTGCCGCAGTGCGCTCCTGTTCTAACGTTGTATTTTTAACCGGGCAACTGCGGGTCTTCCGCGTTGCTCAGCCTTGACCCGCACCAGCTCATCACTTAGGGTCTAACATCATGGCAAGTCAAACTCGCAGTACCTTCGCGCAACGGGATGTGTTGCTCGGTGTCGTCTTCGCGCTGCTTGCCGCCGTGGGTTTTTCGGCCAAGGCCATTCTGGTGAAGCTGGCGTATCTCGATAACGTTGATGCGGTGACGTTGCTGGCGTTGCGCATGGCGTTCTCGGTGCCGTTCTTTATTGGCGTGGCGCTGTGGGTTCAGCGGCGTCATGCCGTGCCGCTGAATACGCATGACCGCTTGCTGGTGCTGGGCTTGGGTTTGATCGGCTACTACTGTTCCAGCTTCCTCGATTTTCTCGGACTGCAATACATCTCCGCCGGGCTGGAGCGCTTGATCCTGTTCCTCTATCCGACCATGACGGTGATTCTCGCCGCCTTGCTCTACAAGCGCGCCATCGGCAGAAAAGTCATCGCGGCGATGGTCTTGAGTTATGCCGGTATCGCGCTGGTGTTCCTGCACGACGTGGGCGTCAATGAGGGCAGCGTCGTGCTGGGTTCAGCGCTGGTATTCGCCAGCACCTTGTCCTACTCGATCTATCTGGTGGGGGCGGGGCATGCCATCGCGCGCATCGGCTCTATGCGCTTTACCGCCTATGCGATGGTGGTGGCGAGCGCCGCCAGCTTGTTGCAGTTTGGCGTAATGCGTCCGCTGAGTGCGCTCGACTTGCCTTTGCGCGTGTACGAGCTTTCCCTTGCGATGGCGATCTTCTCCACCGTGTTGCCGGTATTTTTATTGTCCTTCGCTATACGCCGCATCGGCTCGGGCAGTGCCTCGCTTATCGGCTCCATCGGCCCGGTGAGCACCATCTACATGGCGTATGTGTTTTTGGGTGAGCGTATCTCGCTGTTGCAGATCGCGGGATCGGCGCTGGTGCTGGCGGGCGTGCTGGTGATCAGTCTGAGCAGCAAGAGTGCAGGAAAATAACGCCAGCGTTTCAGCTATACAAATGCCGGCCGAAAGCCTTCCAGATTTCCCCTCCATGCACATCGCGCCCATCATTGGCGGCGCTCTCCATGGTACGCAGCATGATAGAGGCCAAGCCGAATAGCTCGGCTTTGGTGATGAGCCTCTGGTCGTTAGAGGCATACGCTGCTTTGGCATTAGCCGATTTGAATGTTTTGCATTCCGCTGCCAGCTGTCGCATTGCCATTTCATCATGCCAGTCGATGCCGAGCGCCACCATGTGTCGCATCAACTCAAGTTCAATTTGGACGACTTCATCCCATTGATTTTCAATCTCGCTCATTTGCATTCTCCTGCCGTTGCAATATCTGGGGGGCGATTGTAAAGGACTTCGGGGCTCAAGTTGCGGCCGTATGGAAAGGATCGCGCATGGGGTCGTAGTGCGGGCGGGTAATGAGTTAAACTTACCCATCTTTATTAACTCATCGAAATCAAAATGGTACAAGGCCAATACGTAATGTCCATGCTCCGCGTGAGCAAGATCGTCCCCCCCAAGCGTCAGATCATCAAAGACATCTCCCTCAGCTTCTTCCCCGGCGCCAAGATCGGTCTGCTGGGTCTGAACGGTTCGGGTAAATCCACCGTGCTGCGCATCATGGCGAAGCAGGACAAAGAATACGACGGCGAGGTGCAGCACCTGCCCAACATCCGCATCGGCTATCTGGAGCAAGAGCCGGTGCTCGACCCGGCCAAGACCGTGCGCCAAGAAGTGGAGTCCGCCCTGGGCGAAGTCATGGAAGCGCAAGCCAAGCTGGATGCCGTGTACGCCGCCTATGCCGAAGAGAACGCCGATTTCGACGCACTAGCCGCCGAGCAGGCGCGTTTGGAAAATATCATTGCAGCAAGCGGTAGCGATGCCGAACACCAGATGGAGATCGCCGCCGATGCGCTGCGCCTGCCGGAATGGGATGCCGTGATCAAGAATTTGTCCGGTGGTGAAAAGCGCCGCGTGGCGCTGTGCAAACTGCTGCTGGAAAAGCCCGACATGCTGTTGTTGGACGAACCCACCAACCACCTCGATGCCGAATCGGTGGAGTGGCTGGAACAATTCCTCGTGCGCTTCCCCGGCACTGTGGTCGCCGTCACCCACGACCGCTACTTCCTCGACAACGCCGCCGAATGGATACTCGAACTCGACCGCGGCCACGGCATCCCGTGGAAGGGCAACTACTCAAGCTGGCTGGAGCAGAAGGGCGAACGGCTGGCGACTGAGCAGAAACAACTTGATGCCCACGCCAAGGCGATGAAGCAGGAACTGGAATGGGTGCGCCAGAACCCCAAGGCGCGTCAGGCCAAATCCAAAGCGCGTATTGCAAGATTTGAAGAGCTGAATTCACAGGAACACCAGCAGCGCAACGAAACGCAGGAGATATTCATCCCCGTCGGCGAACGCCTGGGTAACGAAGTGATCGAATTTGACGGCGTGAGCAAAGCCTACGGTGACCGCCTGCTGATCGACAACCTCAGCTTCAAGATTCCGCCCGGCGCCATCGTCGGCATCATCGGCCCCAACGGCGCGGGTAAATCCACACTGTTCCGCATGATCACCGGCAAAGAACAGCCGGACAGCGGCACCGTGAAGATCGGCCAGACCGTGAAGATCGCGCACGTAGACCAAGCGCGCGATTCGCTGGAGGCCAACAAGACCGTGTTCGACGCCATCTCCGGCGGCAACGACATTTTGACCGTGGGCAAATACGAAACCCCGGCGCGCGCCTACATCGGCCGCTTCAACTTCAAAGGCTCGGATCAAGGCAAACTCGTCGGCCAACTCTCCGGCGGTGAGCGCGGCCGTCTGCATCTGGCGCAAACCCTCATCTCCGGCGGCAACGTGCTGCTGCTCGACGAACCCTCCAACGACCTCGATGTCGAGACCCTGCGCGCGCTGGAAGATGCCCTGCTCGAATTCGCCGGCTGCGTCGCTGTCATCTCCCACGACCGCTGGTTCCTCGACCGCATCGCCACCCACATCCTGGCCTGCGAAGGCGATTCCAAGTGGGTGTTCTTCGACGGTAACTATCAGGAGTATGAGGCGGATAAGAAGAAGCGCTTGGGTGAGGAAGGCGCGAAGCCTAAGCGGATTCGGTATAAGCCGATTAGCCGGTAAGCCAACACAGTGGCCGTTCACCCTGAGCTTGTCGAAGGGGGAACGGCCACTACCCAATAACCGTTTCAGCTAAACTAGCAACAGAGCGTCACCGCAAACCAAGGAGGCCATCATGCAAGCTATAAAATTCAACTCGCAACCTGAACACAGGCAGATGGATGAGGCTGTATGTCAAATGGCTGATGAAAAAAGCGTGTGGAAGCGAACGGCAGGTGCATGGCAGGGGGAGCATGTGGCGCGTGAGACGCAGGGCGAATATGAACAGCGGCTTGAATTGGAATAATGATTCATGGAGTTTGAAGCCGATCCGGTCAAAGCAGCTCAAAACTTTAAGAAGCATAAAGTCAGCTTCGAAGAGGCAGCCTCCATATTTGGGGATTCAATGGAACTCACTTTTGCTGACCCCGACCATTCTGTTGGTGAGACGCGCTGGCTGTCGTTTGGCATGTCAGGTAGAGGGCGAGTCCTTGCCGTGATTTACACGGAGCGCCGGGGCAAGATTCGGCTGGTCAGCGCACGAGTAGCCACGAAACATGAAAGGAAATTTTATGAAGAAAGCTGAAGAAATGCGCGCCGAATATCGTCTCGAAGACCTCGGGAAAGGAATTCGAGGAAAACACCACGCCGCCTTTGAAAAAGGTAGCAACTTGGTTTTGCTTACACCTGAATTGGCAAAAATATTTCCAACCAATGAGGCTGTGAATGCGGCTCTTGAATCACTGGTGGGTGTCGCTCGTTCAGCGGTTGTAAAAAGCCGACGCACAAGCGGAACGGCGGCGAAGTGAACGTGTAAATCGAGTTCCCGATTATTCTAATGTCAGCAGCTTGGAGAGTGAGTGAAGTTCGAGTGATTGAAGACTATGCGGTATGGGTACGCTTCAAAGACGGGCTTGAAGGTGTCATGCGCTTTCTGCCGGGATTTTTTCGCGGAGTATTCTCCCATCTATATGCACGCGAGCCCTCGGTTGATAATAATCCGATAAGAATACTAAGAGTAGGAGCACTACAGCTTAAGCAGGAGGGATTTTATCAGTCCGCTAACGTTGTCGAATTTCTCGTTGATTTTTTGGCAAGCAGACCTAAAGCTCATATTGATCCCAGTCCTGTAAATTTCATGATGGACGCTCATCGCAATCTAATTTTCATTGATCCTATCAGTAGTTGATTGCAATTTGTGGTGGAAACATCATGGGTTTCACGCACAGGATCATGGACCACGTCTGAATAATCAAAGGGGCCAGGCTCTGAGGTCTCCCCTCAAAACCCCGTTGCATTTCAATAAACTAGGGCGTACTGTCCGCATCAAAACAGCACATGCAAGGCAGGTTATTTGTCTCTTCCG
>WSYA01000059.1 GCA_009773615.1 Gallionellaceae bacterium | reverse complement strand
TCTGATTAGACTACCACCCTGTCTAACTTTCACGTTTCACACAATAGGCATAAGGGATAGACAGGATTAAACCTCCACGAAATGTCACTTAGCTCGCAAGGTTTCAAAGCTGTGGGTATTGATGATCTGGCACTCGCGTTCGTCCAAAGGGGACGGCTTGTCCAGAATCACGCCGATGTCGTGCAACATGCCCAGCTCGAACAAGAAGTCAGTCTCTGCTTATGAAAGACCCAGCACCTTGCCGTACTCGACGGGCATGATGCCGACACGCTTGCCGTGCGCGATATCGTCCACACCGACCAGATCGAGCGCATCGGATAGCGCATAAATAACATGATGAAGGTCGGCGTGAAGGTTCATTCAAATCCCTTTTCATTGCTTAGCGGCTGGAGTTTGCTGCTAGCAGCTTTTCAAGCAGCGGTTCGGATGATACAGCTTAGGCCAGTGAAGAGCTTCGCCCTGTTTAGATTACTCCCGCACGATGATACAATTCGCGCCTCGAAATTTCTACCTAAAGGCCACGCATCATGAGTTTGAACAAAGTCCCCTCCGGCAAAGACCTCCCCAACGATTTCAACGTGGTCGTTGAAATCCCGATGCACGGCGAACCGATCAAATACGAAGTCGACAAAGAGTCCGGCGCGATGTTCGTTGACCGTTTCATGAGCACAGCAATGCACTACCCATGCAATTACGGCTACATCCCGCACACACTGTCCGACGACGGCGATCCCGTGGATGTGCTGGTGATCACACCTATCCCCCTGCAAATCGGCGTGGTCGTGCGTTGCCGTCCGCTGGCAGTATTGAAGATGGAAGATGAATCAGGCCTCGATGCAAAAGTGTTGGCTGTTCCTGTTGATAAACTCTCCACCATGTATCGCGGCATCAAGTCTCACGCCGAATTGCCGGAAATCCTGCTGAAACAAATCGAACACTTCTTCGCTCACTACAAGGATCTCGAACCCAATAAATGGGTCAAGATCGGTGGTTGGGCTGACATTGAGGCTGCACGCAAGGAGATTATGGAAGGCGTTGCCAACTACCAAAAAGCCGACGTTAAACCCGAGTTCTGATCACCATGACTGCAAAAATCATTGACGGAAAATCCATCGCGCAGGAAGTTCGCGCCGAATGGAAGCTGCGCGCCGATGCCCTCAAGGCGCGCGGCATCACGCCGGGGCTGGCAGTGATCATCGTCGGCGAAGATGCCGCCTCCAAGGTGTACGTTGCCAACAAGGTGAAAGCCTGCGCCGACCTCGGCCTGCACTCCGTGCATATCGCCCTGCCCGCCGACACCAGCGAAGCAGCTTTGCTGACAAAGATCGCCGAGCTGAATGCCGATCCGAAGATTCACGGCCTGCTGGTGCAACTACCCGTACCCAAGCACATCGACAGCAGCAAGGTGCTGGATGCCATCAGTCCCGATAAGGACGTGGATGGTTTCCATCCGCTCAATGTCGGCGCACTGGCGACCGGCAATATGCGTTTTGCGCCGTGCACACCTTTCGGCGCGCTGACTCTACTGCAAAAAAGCGGCGTGAGCATCGAAGGCAAACATGCGGTGGTGATCGGTCGCAGTAATATCGTCGGCAAGCCGATGGCGCTGTTGCTGTTGCAGCACAACGCCACTGTCACCATCTGCACCTCCAAGACCTCCGACCTCGCCAAGCACACGCGCGATGCGGACATTCTCGTGGTGGCTACTGGCAAGCCCAAAATGATCACCGGCGACATGATCAAGCCGGGCGCGGCCGTCATCGACGTCGGTATCAACCGCATGGAAAACGGCAAGCTGTGCGGCGATATCGATTATGACTCGGTCAAAGAAGTTGCAGGCTGGATCACCCCCGTTCCCGGCGGCGTCGGCCCGATGACCATCACCATGCTGGTCGCCAACACCATACAGTCAGCCGAACGCGCCGCCTGTTAACCCTAAGAAAAATATCATGACCATCATCACCACTGCATCGGGACTGCAATACGAAGAAATTTTGACCGGCGACGGTGCCACCGCCAAAGCCGGTGACATGGTCACCGTGCATTACACGGGCTGGCTTACCGATGGCTCCAAGTTCGACTCCAGCAAGGACCGCAACGATCCGTTTGAATTTAATTTGGGGGGCGGCGAAGTGATTCGCGGCTGGGATGAGGGCGTGCAGGGCATGCAGGTGGGCGGCATTCGCAAGCTGACGATTCCCGCCTCGCTGGGTTACGGTGCGCGCGGTGCGGGTCGAGTCATCCCGCCCAATGCGACGCTGATATTTGAAGTGGAATTGCTGGGCGTTTAACAGCGCACAAATAAAAAGCGGCGGGTCAGAGAACTCTGATCCGCCGCTTTTTATATTTACAGCGCCTCAATGACTTGACGCTTGCGCAGCCCCCACACCGGACGCAGACACGGGCGGATGATTGCCCACGATCTGGAAGAACACCTCGTCACGCTTGACCATGCCCAGCTCGCTGCGCGCGCGCTCTTCAATAGCCTCGGTGCCTTTTTTGAGGTCACGCACTTCGGCATCCAGCACCGCGTTGCGCATTTGAGTTTGTTGATTGATTTTTTTTTGCGCTTCGACCTGCCGGTCGATGTCCCACACTTTGAGCCAGCTGCCCTTACCCAGCCATAGCGGGTACTGCAATAGCAGGATAAGGGCGATCAGTGCCAGTGTGACAGGGCGCAGCATCAGCCAAGCTGATAATACGCGGCGCTACCGGGATAGGATGCGCTATCGCCCAAGTCTTCTTCGATGCGCAACAGCTGGTTGTATTTCGCCATACGATCCGAGCGCGACAACGAACCAGTCTTGATTTGCAGCGCGTTGGTGGCCACGGCCAGATCGGCGATGGTGGAATCTTCGGTTTCGCCGGAACGATGCGAGATCACGGCGGTGTAACCTGCACGCTTGGCCATTTCAATCGCGGCGAAAGTTTCGGTCAAGGTGCCGATTTGGTTCACTTTGATCAGGATGGAATTGGCAATACCGCGCTTGATGCCTTCCTTGAAGATTTTGGTGTTGGTCACGAAAATATCGTCGCCGACCAGCTGAATGTTTTTGCCGAGACGGTCGGTCAATGCTTTCCAGCCGTCCCAATCGTGCTCGCTCATGCCGTCTTCGATGCTGATGATCGGATATTTGTCCACCCATGTTGCATACAGGTCGATGATTTGCTGGGCATTGAGCACCAAGCCGTCCGCCTTGAGGTGATATTTACCGTCTTTGTAAAACTCGGAGGCCGCGCAATCCAAACCAATCGCCACATCGGCACCGGGCACATAACCTGCCGCTTCAATCGCATCGACAATCACTTTCAGCGCGCCTTCGTTGGAACCCAATGCTGGAGCAAAACCGCCTTCGTCGCCCACGGTCGTCGCCAAGCCACGGTCGTGCAAAATCTTTTTCAGGTTGTGGAACACTTCCGCGCCGCAACGCAACGCTTCGCGGAAACTTTGCGCGCCGACGGGAATGATCATGAATTCCTGAATGTCCGCGCCGCCTTCGGCATGCGCGCCACCGTTGATGATGTTCATCATCGGCACCGGCATTTCCATGCGCGCCGCACCGCCGAAATAACGATACAGCGGCAGACCAGATTCTTCCGCCGCCGCTTTGGCGACGGCGATAGAAACCGCCAGAATAGCGTTCGCACCCAGACGGGATTTATTCTCTGTGCCGTCCAGATCGATCATGATCTGGTCGATAAATGCCTGCTCGGCCGCATCGAGGCCGACGATGGCTTCGGCGATTTCGGTGTTCACGAATTCAACCGCTTTCAATACGCCCTTGCCGAGATAGCGCTGCTTGTCGCCGTCGCGCAACTCAACCGCTTCCTTGGTTCCTGTGGAAGCACCGGATGGCACGGCCGCACGGCCCATTACGCCCGACTCCAACAACACATCAGCTTCCACGGTGGGGTTGCCACGGGAATCCAGAATTTCACGGGCTATGACATCAACAATTGCACTCATTTTTATTCTTCCTCAGTTTTAATAACGACTAAACACTACGTAAATCAATTTTTTCTTCAATCAAACCCTGCTGTTTCACGGCCTTATCCAAGACACGCATGGTCAGCAATAGTTCCTTTAAATACCCCAGAGGGAAAGCATTCGGGCCATCCGACATGGCCTGGGAAGGATTCGGGTGCGTTTCCATGAACACGCCCGCGATGCCTGCCGCAATCGCTGCGCGCGCCAGCACTGGCACGAATTCGCGCTGACCGCCGGAGCTGGTGCCCTGCCCGCCCGGCAATTGCACCGAGTGCGTGGCATCGAACACCACCGGGCATCCGGTGTTGCGCATCACCGCCAGTGAACGCATGTCCGACACCAGATTGTTGTAACCGAATGAAGCGCCGCGCTCGCACACCATGATGTTGTCGTCGCCGCTGACTTCGCGCGCCTTGTCCACCACGTTCTTCATATCCCAGGGCGACAGAAACTGCCCCTTCTTGATGTTCACCGGCCTACCGGCGGATGCTGCCGCATGGATGAAATCGGTCTGACGACACAGAAATGCAGGCGTCTGCAACACATCCACCACTGATGCAACAGGGCCGATCTCTTCGATGCTATGCACATCGGTGAGCACCGGCACGCCGATCTGCGCTTTTACCTTTTCCAAAATCTGCAAACCCGCTTCCATGCCGAAACCGCGAAACGTTTTGCCCGAACTGCGGTTGGCTTTATCGTAAGACGATTTGTAAATGAAGTTTATCTGCAACTCTTTACAAATTTCCTTCAACTGTCCGGCGGTATCCAACGCCATCTGCTCGGACTCGATCACGCAAGGCCCGGCGATGAGAAAGAACGGCTGATCTAGACCAACGTTAAATCCACAGAGTTTCATGCCTTCTCCTTGTATGCCACGGCAGCTTCGACAAAGGCCTTGAACAAGGGATGGCCGTCACGCGGGGTGGAGGTGAACTCGGGATGGAACTGCACGCCGACGAACCACGGGTGAGCGGCTTTCGGCAGCTCCATGATCTCCGGCAAATTCTCAGAGGGCGTGCGTGCCGAGATAATCATGCCGGCCTTTTCCAGCGCGGGCACGTAATGGTTGTTCACCTCATAACGATGGCGGTGGCGCTCGTTCACGTCCGCACCGTAGATTCTCGCAGCCAGCGTTTCCGCCTTGATCGGGCAACGCTGCGCACCGAGACGCATGGTGCCGCCCAAGTCGGAATCCGCGCTGCGCGTGGCAACCTTGCCGTCGCGATCCAGCCATTCGGTGATGAGCGCGACAACAGGGTGCTCGGTTTCCAGATCGAATTCGGTGCTGCTTGCGTCTTTCATGCCCGCGACATGGCGCGCATATTCGATCACGGCCAGCTGCATGCCCAGACAGATGCCGAGATATGGCACTTTGTTTTCGCGCGCATAACGGATCGCGGCGATCTTGCCTTCGGTGCCGCGCTTGCCGAATCCGCCCGGCACGAGAATCGCATCGAAATGTTTCAGCCCCTTACGGTCGCTCGACTCAAACACTTCGGAATCGATGTACTCGATATTCACCTTGGTCAAGGTGTGAATGCCCGCGTGGCGCAAAGCTTCAATCAGCGACTTGTACGACTCGGTTAGCTCGACATATTTGCCCACCATCCCGATGGTGACTTCATGCGTCGGATGCTCCAGCGCGTCGATCAATTTTTTCCACACCGACAAGTCGGCTGGCGCAGGCTTGATGTCCAATTCTTCGCACACGATGCGATCCAGCCCCTGATCGTGCAACATCTGCGGAACTTTATAGATGCTGTCCACATCCCATACCGAAATGACAGCCTCTTCGCGCACATTGGAAAACAGCGAAATCTTGGAGCGCTCATCATCGGGGATCGGCCTATCCGCACGACACAACAAAGCCGTCGGAAAAATACCAATTTCGCGCAATTTCTGCACACTGTGCTGGGTGGGTTTGGTTTTCAGCTCGCCCGCGCTGGCGATGTACGGCACCAGCGTCAAATGCACAAACGCCGTGCTATGGCGCCCGCGACGCAAATTCATTTGACGTGCAGCCTCAAGAAAGGGCAACGATTCAATGTCGCCCACCGTGCCGCCGATTTCAACAATTGCCACATCGGCATTGCCTTCATACGAAGCGGCCGCGCCCCGCTCGATGAACGCCTGTATCTCGTTGGTGATATGCGGAATCACCTGCACCGTCTTGCCCAGATATTCGCCGCGACGCTCTTTTTTAATCACGCTGTCGTAAATCTGACCTGTGGTGAAGTTGTTCGACTTGCGCATCTTGGCCGTGACAAAACGCTCGTAGTGTCCCAAGTCCAAGTCGGTTTCCGCGCCGTCTTCGGTGACGAACACCTCGCCGTGCTGGAAGGGGCTCATGGTGCCAGGATCCACGTTGATATACGGGTCCAGCTTGAGCATAGTGACTTTAAGACCGCGCGATTCGAGAATCGCCGCGAGGGATGCAGCTGCAATGCCCTTGCCAAGGGAAGACACCACGCCGCCAGTAATAAATATGTATTTGATCATGGGGCGCAATGATACCGTAAAACGCCATCCTCTCAAAACGCAACGCGAGGCCGCGATCCCATCAAGCACCTACAACATCCTCATCGCAGAGGGTCACTTTTCTCAGCGGGATTTCAAATGGTCGCGTCTACGCTCCCCTCGTTTGAATGACAACTTTCCGTCAGCCAGTCTGCAATGATCGCCATGTGCCCCCTCAAAAAAACGGTCAGGATGAGGGTGGATAAATATCTGTTCCTCGGTCGGAGCAGTCGTTGGCTTCTTGAGGAGGGTATTTCCGCTTCGTGCCAGAAGCAGTCACGCGTCTTTTGGTCTGGACAGAGGTTACGTTATTCCGCGCGCTTCCAGAGCAGCACCGTTGCACCCGCCAGCGCCATCGCCCACACGATAATCGGGCCGGTTGGCAGGTCACTCCATACCGACAACAATTCGCCTGCGGCATAACCTGAAATACCGATGCTAAAAGCAACGGGCAGGCGCCATTTTTTCAGCTTGTGAGTGGTCAGTGCGGGAACGATAAGGCTGGCGAACACCAGATAGACCCCGACCAGTTGCACGGAGGCCGTCACTGCCAGTGCGAACAACGCATAGAAACCGAAATTGCCGAGCCGTTCGACGAATGTTCTCCACAGCACAAGCAGTGCGGCGGTGAAAATAGCCGTAGAGATGAGCTGACTGTTACTAACCCACAGGATTTGCCCCGTTAGCAAATCCTTGAGATGTTCGCCTGCGTGAACGTCCCGACTCATCAACAAGATGCCGCCCGTCGCGGCGAGCACGAACAGCAGGCCGATACAAGCCTCCAGCACCTCGGGCAACCTGCGTTCGATGGCGGACAGCAATACCGCTCCGAACAGGGCGCTAGTAGCCGCAACGCCCTGAACGGCAAGCGGGTATTCGGTCAGCTCCAGCAACCCGGCGGCAATCACGCCCAGCCCGGCCACCTGCGCCACGGCAAGATCGGCAAATATTATGCCGCGCGCCAGCACCCTCATGCCGAGCGGCACATGTGTGGCGAGTACCAGCAACCCGGCGATGAAGGGAGGCAGCAGAATGCCGAAGTCGACAGTTTCCATGTTTATCTTTCTGAAATGTTAAGGGTCATAGTGATGAAGTCATTGCTGCACAATCAGTTTCAAGGACTTTCCGTTCATTTGGCAAGATGCCTCATGGGGGCGGCGGTAATAAAATCACATTCGATCTTCGACCGATATGCACCTGTAAAGCTGGCATACCCGTATTTAAGCTGGTTTGGATAGTTTTTCATCATGCATTCAGTGTAGGCACGGTCACTGACCAGGCGGCGCGACTTGGCAGCCTTTTCCTCGTATATCTTTGTACGTCCCACTGCCCTGTGTATTCCTTGTCGTTGAGGGTCAGCTGAGCCGGTGAAGGAGCGTTTGCGACCACCTCCAGTTTGCCGACGGCCTTTCCGTTCTCATCCGACAGGATGATATCTGTGCACGCGGCCAGACTCACAGCAATGATGGCAACCAATGCAGCGGTAGGTGGTTTTGAAATAATTTTGCTCATAGGTAGCCTCCGAAAAAGCGTCATCCCGCCGACAACACGACGCTGCCGGTGTTGGCGGAATTACATCCCGGTTATTAGTGGTTGAGTCCCGCAAGCAGCCGCGCGATGGTGTCGTCAAACAGCCCGAACAAATCCTTCGCCCCGTCGGTTCCTCCCACGCTGAACGGTAGCACCACGGCGGAGATATGCGCACGCTCCGCAATCCACTCGGACGGCTTCGGGTTCTGGTAAGCGGCGCGTACCACCATCTTTGCCGGTTGCCGCTGCAACTGCTCCAGCACTTTCGACAAATGGGCGACGCTGGGCTCCATGCCGGGCTTGGGTTCCAGCGTGGCGACTTCTTTCAGACCCAGCCATGCGCTGAGGTATGGAAAAGCCTTGTGCTGCATCACGATGGGCTGGCCCTTGAGAGGCGCGGCCTGTTTTTCCCAGCGCGCTATGGCGGCCTGCCACCGTTGCGTGAAATCTTGCAGGCGGCTGCGGTAAAACGCGGCGTTAACTGGGTCGAGTTCGGCCAGCCGCGCCGAAAGCGCCTGTGCGATGGGCAGGAAGTTGGTCGCGCTGGTCTGGATGTGCGGGTTGCCTTCCGCGTGCACGTCGCCCTCGCCGCGATCAAGGCGAGTAGGGACTTCCAGCATAGTCACGGAACGCGCCGCCTCGAAGTTGCCGGGCCTGCCGGGAACGATGTCAGGATTACCGGATTCGCGCAGGATAAGCGGCAGCCAGCCGACTTCCAGTTCCGCGCCGGTGCACACTAGCAGTTGTGCATGGCGCGCCTTGGCGATCAGACTGGGGCGTGCCTGGATAAGGTGCGCGTCTTGCAGCGCAGTGGTGGCCGAATAGATATCAGCCTTGTCCGCCGCCAACTCCTGCGCCAGCGCCACCCATTCCGGTTCGCAGGCGAAGATGTTGATGGCGGCGTAGGTATTGCCGCTGATGAATAGCAGCAGAAAAGCGTAGAGAATTTTTTGCATGGTTTTTCCTTAGTAAATTTATCTATCACCTGTAGGAGGGGTCCTACCATCGGGAAATCTAAAACGAGTGCGCACCATGAGCGCCCAGACTCATGATGTATTGTAGGAACAGTTGGTTGTCGGTCAGGCTCTGCCGCGACTTGTCCTGTGCCACTTGCAAGCGCAGGCGCGAGAATTCGGTCGGGCTGTAGTCCACCATCAGGGTGCTGCGGGACGGCGTGTATCCATAGCTGCCGATGACGTTCGCGGCGTTCAATGCACCGACCTGCGCCGAGCCGGGGTCGAGCTGGTCGTAGCGCAAGCCCGTGCGCCAGTGCGGCATGAACTGGTAAATACCTTGCAGATACCAGCCACTTTGCGTTACGGCATAACTGTCTGTTACTTTGGCTGCGGCCGTATCGTAGGTCAGTAAGCCGCTTTCCTTGCGGCGAAAATACTCGCCTTGCAGCTTGAAATTGGTCTCGGTGAAGTTGCCGTTCGGCGCATATTTCCACACGAGATCCAGCCCGGCGGTGCGACTGTCGCCGCTGAAGCTGTTGCTCACGCCACCGACGGTGCCAAGCAGATCGGGAACGGCATCGCTGACCGCATCGACGCGCTTGGTCTGGTGCAACGACACTCCGGCGCGCCAGCTATGCTCGATGCCGATGTCGTTGCCGACGTGTGCGAACAGCACGCCCGAACCGGCCCCGTTCTTCTGCCGGTCCGTGCCGGGGAAGCCGCGCCCGCGTCCGACCTCACCCCCCAGCTCGATGAAGATTTCGGTAGGCACCAGCCATTTGAGTTGCACGCCGTCTTCGCCCAGCTGGTTGTTCCACAGCGAGGCATACGCCAACGGCTGATCGACGAAATCCCAAACATGGGCGTGTTGCTCGTTCAGATAACCGAAGCCGGAAAAGAAACGGCCAAATTTCAGGTTCAGTCCGTGCCCCAGCGCGCTGCTTTGCACAAATGCATTTTCCACGCTAACCCCGCCTGCCGGGCTGAGAGCCATGGTGGCGACGCCTCGATAGCTGGGGTCGATATTGGCGGAGATGCCCAGCTCTGATTCGCCGAGGTTGAATCCTTGCTGGTGTCCAGGATTGGCACTCATTGCGAAGCCGGTTGCGGGAATGGCCGGGGCCTGTCGAAGCTGCCCGTATGTGCCGCCCAGGATCAGCGAGATACCGGGATTGAATGCCCCTTCGCTGCTTGGTGCGGGACGGCTAGCTTGTTGAACCTCAGCCCGAGCCTGTACTGCCGTGCTCTCGGCATTCTTGCTGCTCGCCTCAGCTTGCTGCAGGCGTTGTTCCAGTAGCTGAATGCGTTGCTCGTAGTTGCTTTTCAATTGTTCGATTTGCGCGCGAATAGCGCGCAGGTCTTCATCGGTTGCCGCATGGGCGGCAAATGGCGCAAACAGCGCCACAAAAAGTGCGGAATACTTGAACAAGGTGAATCTCCAAAAGAATGGCATTCACCCCGCAAACTGCGGGGTGGCGTTATGCAACTGTTTGGAGCGGAGCAGGAGGGCCGCGTGCTACGGCAACAAGGATGTGGATGGAGTGAAACGCGATACTACTGGACTTTATCGCATCGCCTGATAAAGATGGTAGGGCGAGATCAAGTGCGCTAACACCAAGTGCGTTGCCAAGCTTCCCATAGTCTGCGCACTGTTCGCAAGCATGGGAATTGGGCAACTGCTTGTCATGTTGCGTCTGCTCTTCCAGCGCGTGGTGCAGCGTATGCACAGCTCCGGCCTGCTGAGCGAACAGCAGGACAAAGGCGAGCAGCAGCGGAAAAAATACGGCGCGTGAAAGTCTCATGGCGGGCGCCACCTTAACAAAGATCGGTGGGTAGGGCAATAAGCCGGTTACTGTAGGCGCTT
Source organism: Gallionellaceae bacterium (assembly GCA_009773615.1). Classification (GTDB taxonomy): domain Bacteria; phylum Pseudomonadota; class Gammaproteobacteria; order Burkholderiales; family Gallionellaceae; genus PALSA-1006. The sequence goes on along the minus strand of WSYA01000059.1, from coordinate 318 downwards.
GTAATACGGGCGCTTTTGAATGTGTACAACACGTTTCTCGTGTTCAACCGTGAAGCCCTCGTTACAGCGGGGCATGCCTGTTATTTGCACATAGCAGAAAAGCACACCCTACTCTGGCGACTTCACCTTCGCAATACCGCGCAGCCTCACGAAACTCTTCATCGGCTTCAGTTAAAAATTCCAACCTAAAGATAAGTCGGCAATGACGCGGCGAAATACCTGGCGGTTTCAAGCACCAAGTGCAAATAACGCAGCGTGATGCTGCCTAAAGTCAAAAGCGTCTGGCATAAACAGCTCGACCGGGCATTTGAAACCGAG
>WSYA01000058.1 GCA_009773615.1 Gallionellaceae bacterium | reverse complement strand
ACAGAGGGCTTTCGAAAGATCGGAAACGGGTCTTGGTGGCAGAACATTTGGCACGAAAAAGAGGCAAAAAACCTCCACGAAATGTCACTTAGCTCGGAACAGCACTTTAAAGACAAGCCGGAAATCTCCGGCACGGCACGCAAAATTGCCGAGACTCTGAAAGTGGATGACGAACGCATTACATCGTTGCGCTTGGGCGGAATCATCGGACACCATGAGGTGATCTTTGGTTTTCCGCACCAGACCGTACGGCTTACTCACGAATCCATCCGGCGCGAAGCCTTCGGCACCGGCGCGGCATTCGCGCTGACGCAGCTTGCCGATTGCGAAAACGGCTTCTACACTTTTGACGATTTGCTGCTGCACCTATTGCTGGCTGAGTTGCAACGCGAACAATAAATCCTTTATGGCACAGACGCTCTGAGTCAAATCCGTCAGCTTACTAATGCAATAAAACTGCGCATATCCATTTTGCTATGTGTAAGCTAGAAAGTTCAGCGCGAAAAAATCCCTACAAGTCCGATAATGGCCTATCGGCAAGCTTGTCATCGCGATTACTTAACTGACCAATCACCTCCATCAGCGAGTTTTCCAAAGAAAGCAACGCCGATTCAGATAACGACTGCAACGCCTCAGGAAGTATTCCTTCAGCAGGGCCGGGAGCGTTTTTCAACGTATTTTTAGCCTCCTCAGTCACGCATAAACCAACTCGTCGTTGATCTTCCTTGCTGCGTTCTTTATTGATTAGGCCGCGAGTAACCAGTTTTTCAACCAGTTGACTACAAGTTGATTGGTGGATCGACAAGCGCTCAGCTAACTCCGTAATTCCAATATCGGGAGTTTTTGCAACCTCCTGCAATATCCACAGTTGAGATCCCGTAACCCCACAGCTTTGTTCTACTTCCCTAAATTGCTGGCGAACGGAACCGTAGATGATGCGAAATTTTTTTAGCACTTGAAGTGAAAGCTGGTCTTTGTTAGGCTTACTCATAAATTTTGTTTGGCTTTGAATTTTATAATTTTTTTGATTATATCAATTGCCAAATGATATTATATCAATTATATTTATATAAACCTAATGCACATAAATGCATCGGCGACCGGACTTCAGTTGGTTTAATACACAAAAAGGAGATTGATTACCTATGAATAAATTAGCAATAGCTCTTGTTCCACTTCTAATCGTGGCTTGCTCCACATCGCCGAAAACATCTTCCTCGCTGACCGCCTTAGAGAAAGATAAAAACGAGGTAAAAACATCTACTGTTGAGGAAAAAAATGCCGCAGAAGTATCTGCGACGATGTCCGCAGCAAAGATTGAGTTAAGCAAATTAGATGAGGAATTACAGCAGCTCCAAAAGCAAAGCAACTTTTTCGACTATGCAAAAGCCGTTATCAAACCGGAATATCAGGGCGTGATTCAAAAACAAGCTGAATTTCTAAAAGCACATAGCCAAGACATCGTTACCCTGGAAGGGCATGCCGATGAGCGCGGGGGCGCAGAGTACAACTATGCTTTGGGTAATAAGAGAGCTATGGCTGTTGGAAAGAGTCTTGAGCAATTTGGCGTTCCGGCACAGCAAATCAAGATCATGAGTTTTGGAAAAGACAAGCCGCGTCTTACATGCCATGAAGAAAAATGCTGGAAAGAAAATCGTAGGGTTGATTTTGAACATCGAGTTTAATGTCGCTAAATGAGAAAGGGCGGAATGAGAGTGGGAGTTCCGCCCTTTTTAGTTGGGCTGAAAAGTTAGGATTTTGAAAATCCTCAACGCTTATCAGGGTGAAGCTGCATTATCGAAACTGGCGGATTAATTCTTGCGGGAGCCGTAGCCGGCGTTGCAGCTGCATTCAATACCCCGCTTGCGGGAATCGTTTTTGCCATCGAAGAAATGAGCCGGTCATTCGAGGAGCACAACAGCTCGACCATCCTGATGACAGTCATAATTGCCGGCATCACCTCACTGGCTTTGCTCGGCAATTACTCGTATTTCGGCCATACTGACGAATCGTTAAAATTTGGCAGCGAATGGAGCGTTGTTGTCTTTTGCGGCATTGCCGGCGGGCTGCTGGGAGGCGCGTTTAGCCGGGCACTGATAGAAATCAACAACGGGCTTGCAGGGCGTTTTGGCGCGTGGATGCGTGAAAAACCGGTAACATTTGCCGCACTCTGCGGCCTGCTTATCGCGCTGATCGGACTCGCCTCCGGCAGTGCGACTTACGGCAGCGGCTACAGTGAGGCCAAGTCATTAATCGACGGCAAAATGAGCCTGCCGGAAAATTTCGGTTTTTTAAAAATGTTGGCGACGCTGGTCTCTTATCTGAGCGGCATCCCCGGCGGAATTATGGCACCATCTCTTTCGGCCGGCGCTGGCTTCGGCGCTAACATCGCTCATTTATTTACTTCCGTACCCGAGGCTGCAGCCATCATTCTGGGCATGGTGGCTTATTTTTCCGGTGTTACCCAAGCGCCGATTACCGCCTTTGTAATCGTCATGGAAATGACCGACAACCACGAAATGCTATTGCCATTGATGGCTGCTGCGTTCATTGCAAAATTATGCTCACGCTTGGTTTGTCCCGCACCGCTCTTTCACACGATGGCGAAAAGCTTTTCTCACCCGCATCCCCCTAAACCACTTAATTGAGGGATGAACAAAGATAATGCACAAGGAAAATATTAATGCCGAACATTGAACAACCTTCACCCCGCGCCGAAAAAGGCATCATTTATGCGCCGTGGGAGCGCGCTTTCAGCCGCGTCCTGACTCCGTTCGATGAGTTCATCCATCGCGAAACCACAAGCGGCTTATTGTTGATGGGGTCTGCCATCATCGCGCTGCTGCTGGCAAATAGTTTTATGGCTGACACTTATCAGCATGTCTTGCATACCCCGCTGGGCATCCGCATCGGCACTTGGGGTATCGACATGAGCCTGCACCATTGGGTGAACGACGGTTTGATGACATTGTTCTTTTTTGTGGTGGGTATGGAATTAAAACGCGAGATGCTCGTGGGCGAGCTGGCCGATATGCGTCAGGCTGCATTGCCTATCATCGCCGCGATTGGCGGTATGGTAATGCCCGCACTGATTTATCTCGCGCTCACTCACGGTACCGATGCCGCACACGGCTGGGGAATACCGATGGCAACCGACATCGCATTCGCGGTGGGCGCCTTGGTGTTATTGGCTAGCCGCGTACCCAAGGCACTCATCACCTTTCTGGTGGCGCTGGCTATTGCGGATGACTTGGGTGCAGTGGTGGTGATCGCGCTGTTCTATACGCAACAACTGGCACTCGACTGGCTGGTGATTTCAGCGCTGCTGGTGGCGCTGCTGTTCGTGTTGAATTTCGCGGGCATTCGCAAAGTACTGGCATATTTCGCTGTTGCGGCCTTGCTGTGGTACGCGCTACTGCAATCCGGCGTACATGCCACGCTGGCCGGCGTATTGTGCGCTTTCGCTATCCCCGCACGCCCCAAGTACGACCCCGGATTGTTCAGTATGCGCATTAAGGAAACGATCGAACGTTTTGATGCCAGCCACCGGCAGGGTGGCAACATCATGACCAACGAGGGGTTGTATTCCGCCGTGCAAACCTTGGAAAAAGGCGTGCGCGGCGTGCAGACACCCTTGCAGCGGCTGGAACACAACTGGCACTTGCCGGTCGCATTCCTGGTTATCCCGATCTTTTCCCTAGTCAATGCGGGTATTCCGTTGCAGCTTGGCGCTCTGGGAGCAACACTGACCCATCCGGTCATGCTGGGAGTAACGTTCGGGCTGGTACTGGGCAAGTTCATCGGCATCACCGGTGCATGCTGGCTGGCTTTGCGTCTGGGGATAGGACAATTGCCCGGTGGCACGCGCTTCAGCCAGATCGCTGCGGTCTCGGTGCTGGGAGGTATCGGCTTTACCATGTCCATCTTCATCGCCGAACTGGGTTTTGCCGGGCAACCGGAATATCTGTTGATGGCCAAGACGGGCGTGTTGGCCGCATCTCTGCTGGCGGGCATGCTTGGATTTGCATGGTTGTGGTGGCTGGGAAGAAATAAAAATGAATGAGTGGCATCATCTTTCTGCACAAGATGCGCTGGCTGCCGTTGCCTCAAACGCTCACGGATTGAGCCACACGGAAGCGGCACAGCGCCTTGCGCAACACGGCCCGAATCGGCTGCGCCCGCCCAATCGTCGCGGCCCCTTGTTCCGCTTCCTGCTGCAATTCCACAATGTGCTGATCTATGTGCTGCTGGCCTCGGCTGGCGTCACCGCTTTGCTCGCGCACTGGGTGGATACCAGCGTGATCGTCGGAGTGGTGGTGATCAACGCCATCATCGGTTTCATCCAGGAAGGCAAGGCAGAGAAAGCGATGGATGCCATCCTGCGCATGCTATCGCCCGAAGCCACGGTTCTGCGTGAGGGCAAGCGCGAGGTGATCGCCGCGGCGACACTGGTTCCTGGCGACATCGTGTTGCTGCAATCCGGCGACAAGGTGCCTGCCGATCTGCGCCTACTAAATGCTAAAAACCTGCGCATTGAAGAAGCGACACTAACCGGCGAATCCACCGCTGTCGAAAAAAACTTCGCCGCTGTGCCTGCTCAGGCCGTTTTAGGTGACCGCTACTGCATGGCCTATTCCAGCACGCTGGTGGTGTACGGGCAAGGCGCAGGCGTAGTGGTTGCCACTGCCGACAACACCGAGATTGGCCGTATCAGCGCCTTGCTGAGCGAAGTGCAAACGTTGACGACCCCGCTGTTGCGGCAGATGGAAATATTCGGGCGCTGGCTGACTATCGTTATCATGGCGCTGGCGGTGGTTGCTTTTTTGTTTGGTTGGCTGGTACATCAGTTCGACATCGGCGACATGTTCATCGCCACAGTAAGCATGGCGGTAGCGGCGATCCCGGAAGGCCTGCCGGCGGTGCTGACCATCACGCTGGCGTTTGGCGTGCAGCGTATGGCAAAACGTAGCGCCATCATCCGGCGTTTACCGGCGGTCGAGGCGCTGGGCTCCGTGACAGTGATTTGCACAGACAAGACAGGAACGCTGACACGTAACGAAATGACGGTGCAGCGCGTACTCACGGCAAATCAGGATTTCGAGGTGAGCGGCGCGGGATATGCGCCGCATGGCGGCTTTTCAATAGAGGGAAAAGAAACTCTCATCGCCGAGAACACCGACACGCTAGACCTGTTGCGCGCCGGCCTGCTGTGCAACGATGCCGCCGTGCATGAGAGCGGAGGGGAATGGCGCATCGCAGGCGACCCGACCGAGGGAGCGCTCATCACACTGGCGATGAAGGCCGGCATCGATTCTGTGTTTGAGCATGAATCGCTGCCTCGCACCGACCTGATTCCATTTGAATCGGAACACCGTTTCATGGCGACCTTGCATCACGACCATGCCGGACATGCCTTTATTTATGTAAAAGGAGCTGTGGAGCAAGTGCTGGCGATGTGCAATCGGCAGCGCGGCATGGGCGAGGATATTCCGCTCAATTTGTCCCAGTGGCACAACAAGATGGTCGAGTCTGGCGCGCGCGCTCAGCGCGTGCTGGCACTGGCAATGAAAGCCGTCGATTGTCAGCAACGCGAATTGAGTTTCACCGACACGCAAGGCGGATACACATTGCTCGGCATGGTCGGCATCACCGATCCGCCGCGCGAAGAGGCCATCGCCGCTGTGCGCGACTGTCATGCTGCAGGCATCCGCGTCAAGATGATCACCGGCGACCATATCGAGACCGCACGCGCCATCGCTGCACTGCTGGGCATAGGCAATGGTCGCGCGCTGACCGGCAGCGAACTGGACACGCTGGACGAAGCGGCATTGCGCAAGGCCGTACGGGATGTCGATGTGTTTGCGCGCGCCAGCCCGGAACACAAGTTGCGTCTGGTCACAGCGTTGCAAACAAATGGTGAAATCGTCGCCATGACTGGCGATGGCGTGAACGATGCCCCCGCGTTGAAACGGGCCGACATCGGCGTCGCGATGGGCATGAAAGGCACGGAAGTTGCCAAGGAGGCCGCTGAAGTTGTGCTGGCGGATGACAACTTCGCCACCATCGCGCACGCGGTGGAAGAGGGGCGGACCGTCTATGACAACATCAAAAAAGCCATTGTGTTCATCATGCCCACCAATGGAGGTGAAGCGGGCATGGTGCTGGTCGCCATCCTGTTCGGCATGACGCTGCCGATAACTCCGGTGCAAATACTGTGGGTGAACATGGTCACGGCGGTTACGTTGGCCTTGGCGCTGTCGTTCGAAAAATCCGAATCAGGCGTAATGCGGCGACCACCGCGCCCGGCCGGCGAAGCCCTCCTGTCCGGCTTCATGATCTGGCGCATCGTTTTTGTGTCCACACTGCTGACGGGAGGCCCGGTGGCGCTGTTCATGTGGGAGAGTACACGAAACGTCAGCATTGAAACGGCCCGTACGGTTGCAGTCAACGCACTGGTAGCGGGAGAAATGGCGTACCTATTCAACTGTCGCTACCTGCTCGCGCCGCTACGCACATGGCAGGATTTCACCGGCAATGCCTATGTGTTGTTCGCCGCCGCGATACTGGTAGTCATTCAGGCCATATTTACCTACCTACCCTTCATGCAGAGCATGTTCGGCGTGGCATCTATCGACGCGGCAGCATGGCTGCGCATCATTGGTTTTGGAGTGTTGTTGTTTATTGTGGTCGAGCTGGAAAAAAAATTGGTTCAACAGGTCTGGCGCGATTGACGGAATTGAGGTGGCCGAGGCGCTGACACTGAATATGGCAAAGCAGCATAATGAACAACCGAATGCTTTTTGATCTGCGCGCATACCCATGCACCTAGCCGGGCGCACTGACGGATTTTGGAGACTGGAGTTACAAACATGAAAAAACAATTGTTGATATTTTTTATTCTGGCATTCAGCGGCACATCGTGGACTATGGCCGCAGAAGAACTTTCCGCAGGTCAGGCGCTCTACCTGCCTATCTATTCCAAAATCTGGCACGGGGATCGTGTGGTCAATGGCCAGCATCCCATCGACAGTCTGGTATCTGCATTGGTCAGCATACGCAATACCAGCCTCAAAACCCCTATCAGGGTCGTTTCAGCACGCTACTACAGCACGGAAGGAAAGCTGCTCAAAGAGTATCTAACCAAGCCTGCGCTGATCAATGCAATGGGTACGCTTGAGCTGTTCGTAGAGCGCAAGGAGGCGGAAGGCGGCTCGGGCGCGAACTTCGTCATTCAATGGGACTCTGCCGCCCCGACCAACCCGCCCATAATCGAAGCGATTCATGCCGACATTCGCAGCGGCCAGCAGGCGCTGATTTTTACCACCACTGCGCGCCCTATTCAGGCGGACAAATAATCCGGTTTACGGCGCAGGATTGAAATACCTCATGTGTATCGCCTCTATGCCCTTGAGCACTTCCGCATTCAACTCGATCGACTGTAAATTTTCCTGAAGCTGTCGCAGCGTCGTCGCACCGACGATGGTGCTGGTCACGAAGGGTCGACTGCGCACGAAAGCCAGCGCCATCGCGGCCGGAGACAAACCATGAGCTTGCGCAAGCTTGGCATATTCCGCCACTGCCGCCGCCACGTTGGGCTTGTGGTAGCGCTGACCGAAGGCGGGGAACAGCGTCATTCTGCCGGGCGCTTGCGGGTCTTTTGAATACTTGCCTGATAGCAAGCCAAAAGCCAAGGGGCTGTAGGCGAGCAGACTGACCTGCTCGCGATGGCACATCTCGTGCAGGCCGATCTCGAAAGCACGGTTGATGAGGTTGTACGGATTCTGGATGGAGACCATGCGCTGCAAGCCGAGGCGTTCCGCCACCTTCAAAAATTCCGCCACGCCCCATGCAGTCTCGTTGCTGATGCCGATGTGGCGCACTTTCCCGCTGCGCACCAGTTCCGTGAGCACAGTGAGTTGCTCTTCGATAGAGACGGTGGGCTTCTCCAAATTAGGCTCGTAGCCGATCTTGCCGAACATCGGCACATTGCGATCCGGCCAATGCAACTGAAAAAGATCAACGTAATCGGTTTGCAAACGCTTCAGGCTCGTGTCGATGGCCGCCGTGATGTTGGCGCGATCCAAGGCAACTGGCCCGCCGCGTATCCAGCCGAAACCGCGCGAGGGGCCGGCCACTTTGGTGGCCACGATGATTTGGTCGCGCGGCAGAGTCTTGAGCCAGTGACCGACATACTCCTCGGTGCGGCCTTGTGTCTCCGCCTTGCCCGGCACGGGGTACATCTCTGCGGTGTCAATGAAGTTGATACCTTGGGCCACGGCATAGTCGAGCTGCGCGCACGCTTCGGCTAACGTGTTCTGCTCGCCAAAAGTCATCGTTCCGAGCGCGAATTCGGAAATCTTCAGGTCGCTTCTTCCAAGACGGTTGTATTTCATGTCGAGCTCTTTCTAACAGCTATTTGTCCGCAGATTTCGCAGATTCACGCAGATTATGTTTTATTTGTGCATCCTATTTTTTAATCTTGCGAAATTTGCGGATAAGTTTTTAAGTCAGTGCCGCGTCTCATTGCTGGAAATCGACACCGCGTCGGTGAATACCGCTTCAGCGTCGATGGCATCGAACACATAACGCTGGTTACAAAATTCGCAAAACACCTCGATATCATCGCGCTCGGTGAATATATCGTCCACCTCTTCGCGCCCCAGCATCTTCAACATGCGCGCCACGTTGTCGCGCGAGCAAGAGCAGTTGAATGACACGCCCTGCGCATCGAACAGACGAATATCTTCTTCGTGATACAGGCGGTGGATCAGCTCCGCTGAAGTCAAGGACAACAGCTCCTCGCGCTTGAGCGTGGCGGCGAGTTGGCAGGCGCGTTCCCACGCATCGTCATCCTGACCTTTCTGCTCGGGCAGTTTTTGCAGCAGCATCCCCGCCGCACATTTCCCGTCCGCCGCCAACCATAAGCGCGTATCCAGTTGCTCGGAGCGCGTCATGTAGTTTTGCAGAATATCAGCGACACTGTCGCCCTCCAGCGCGACGATACCCTGATAGGCCTGATTACCATCCTTGGGGTCGAGCGTGATAACGAAGCGCCCATCGCCCACCAAGTCCTTCAATGTGCCGTGCGCCAACTCGCCCTCCCATTTCGCCGTGGCACGCAATTCCAGATTGCCGGAGCATTCCACCACCAACAGTTTCACCACACCTTTGCCGTGTATCTGCAACACCAGCGAGCCATGCAGCTTGAGCGTGGCGGCCAGCAGCACTGCTGCGGCGGCAAGCTCGCCCATCAGATCGCGTAGCACCGCCGGATATTCGTGGCGCTCGATGACGCTCTGCCAGGTTTGGTCGAGATGCACGATCTCGCCGCGCACCGGCGCGTGTTCAAATAGGAATTTTTGTAACGTATCGCCGGGATTTTTCATATGAATTTAATGGTAACACGCGATGGAATACGCGATCTCTTGCGGACAAAGGATATAGCAAAATACACCGCACACCGGTTTAACATTCAGAAGCATTCAGACCGGAGGCTGATTCACGACGCATTCGCGGGCCTTACCATTTTCCAATTGGGCAGCGAAGGCAGGCGCACCGTGGATATATCAATCATTCATTCACGTTTGCGCGTGGCGACCAGACTCGCAACCATACTACCCCCTATCAGCACAACGACGATGGCCAGAGAGGCCGCCACCGGCACGTGATACCACGGCGCGACGAGCATCTTGGAACCGATGAAGGTAAGCACCACGGCCAGGCCATATTTCAGCAGATGAAAACGCGCCGCCACGTCGGCAAGCAAAAAATACAGCGCCCGCAACCCCATGATGGCGAAGATGTTGGAGGTAAATACGATGAAAGGGTCGGTGGTGATGGCGAAGATGGCCGGAATGGAATCCACCGCGAACACCAGATCGGACACCTCGATCAGGATCAACACGAGGAATAGCGGCGTAAAATAGCGAACACCGTCCTTCATGACGGTGAATTTCTCGCCGTGATCCTCCTCGGAGATGCGCAAATGCTTGCGCGCAAATTTCAGCACCGGGTTCTTGTTCAGGTCCGGCTCCTTTTCTGCCGCCACCAGCATGCGCAAGCCGGTAATGACCAGGAAGACGCCGAAAAGATAGAGCACCCAGCTGAACTCCTGCACCACCCAAGCCCCGGCAAGAATCATGATGGCGCGCAAGAAGATAGCGCCCAGCACGCCGTAAACGAGCACCCTGCGCTGGTACTCTGCGGGCACATGGAAGGACGAGAAGATCAGCAGAAAGACAAATACGTTATCCACCGATAGCGACTTTTCAATCAGATAGCCGGTGAGAAATTCCAGCGCCTTGCGGTCGGCTATCTCCTGTCCGTCCGTACCGTTGAGATACCACCACAGGCCGACGTTGAATGCGAGCGCTAGACTCACCCACACCAGCGTCCAGATAGCGGCTTCCCTGACGCTTACCTTGTGCGCTTTTTGACCGCCGAATACGAACATATCCAGCGCTAGCATAACCAGCACAAGGGCGATAAAAGCGGCCCACATCGGGCCGGTGGCGAAACTCTCGATACCGCTCATTTCTTGCTCCCAGCCTGGCCAGATGGATGAGCGCCGAAGCACTCAAAAGTGTAGTGCTTCAGGTAATATAGCGATATCGGAACGGATGGAACATTTCTTGCGGGGCTGATTTGGCGTCCATCAAACTCGTTCATCATTTCTCCTCATCCCTAACTACCAGATAAACGCCAGCCTTTCCGCCAGCAGCGATTGGGCAGACGCTTCTGTCACGACCATCTAGGCAGTAAGTATCCCCGGCAAAACAGGGGATTTTTTTGTGAGCCGCTCAAAGCGGCTTAACGGGGTCGCTTACGCGCCCCCTACCCTTTTTTGTCCACCTGAAGGTGGCCGGTCAGCGCCATAGGTTTATCTGGTCTATGCGCTTGCGCTCTCCATACCCCGTGCAAAATGGATTGCGCTCTTGCCTTTGATATACTCTACCACCTGCAACAATGAATACCACGTGGTATTTGCACTCCCATTTGCTTGACTTAGGCTTTCGCTGTCATCCATCTCGATTCTTCTTTCTACGTGTGCTTGGCGGCTCACGTTTGGAGTTTCGCTGATGGACTCTCGTATACGTCAAACTTTTACTGCGTACCCAGCATAGCCGGGGGATTTCCCGTCATGGGTTAATCATCCCAGTCGGGATAGTTCGGTATCTTCACCGTATCGGCATCGAACACGCCCTTGGCCGCTTGGGTGTGGCAGGCGTCGCAGTAGCTCAACGATTTCACGTCCTTGTTGCCCTTGATCATCTTTTCGGGAATCTCGTGGTGCTTGCGCTTGATGTATCGCACTTCGATAATGCGCAGCGGGGCTTCGATATTTTCGGTGGCG
>WSYA01000057.1 GCA_009773615.1 Gallionellaceae bacterium | reverse complement strand
AACCGTGACCATTTCAAGATCGCCATCTATTTCCATTGCGGCGGCCTTGATCTGTATCCGGCTCAGGTTACCCACGGGAAAGTCTGATGAACCATAAAAGAAGGGTTGAGCGGAGATTTTGACTGCTTGCGCGAGCAGGCTCACTTGAACGTGAACGCACCGAAAAGATAATCATGAGTATATCCACTACACATTTACTACCTGGCATCGCGCCGTTTTTTCGCCGACAATTTGGCTTGGGAGCAGGCATCGTGGCGGTTTCCTTGCTGACGGTCGCCTCGGCATGGGCGATCCCTCTAGAGGCCACCGATTTGCCGCGCAAGGATATATCCTTGCAGGAGGACTATGCCGGAGAGCTTCGTGCCATGGCTCCATTCCTTCTCTCACATGTGTCGTCCCGGCTGGCATCGGGAGAGCATGCCGAGGTGACTCAAGCTATTGAGGCATTTCCGGAGGTGGTCGTATTTCCCATTTTTGTCGCCGGTTCTGTCCGTGTCGTTGCGACCAAAAATCTGGCCAACAAAATCGCGCAGGCAGCCGGGGCGGGAAATATTGCAGTGATCTACCCAGATATTGGCGAACCTTATCGCAGTGTGTTCGCGCAGATCATTGACGGTATTGAGTCCAAGGCCAAGGGGCGTGTTGCCAATTTTGCAGTGGGCCCGAATGTAGATGCCGCCGAACTGAACGATGCTCTGCGTCGTCAGGATACCAAGGTGGTGATCGCGCTGGGGCGGCAGGGTGCGAAGGCTTCCTCCGCGCTGGATGGCAACATCGGTGTGGTGGTGGGCTGTGTATTGTCGGCATCGGAAGATCAAGTGCGCGATCATCAAGTGAATAGCCTGTCGCCGGATCCGGCGCTGTTGTTTTCGCGCTTGAAGGGAATGATGCCAAAGGTGCGGCGTGTATTCACCGTATACGATCCTCGTCTGAACGCATGGATGATGCGTTTGGCGAAAGAGGCTGCGCGTACTCAGGGGCTGGAGCTCGTGGTTTACGAAGCACTCGATTTGCGCAGTGCGGTGCGCGCCTATCAGGAAATTTTTACGGCCAGCGACAGTAGTCAGGATGCGCTTTGGCTACCGCAGGATGCCACCACGGTGGAAGAAGGTACGGTGTTGCCAATGGTGTTGCAGGAATCCTGGGATCGCAATCTGGCAGTATTCTCCAGTAGTTTCGGCCATGTCCGGCGCGGCGTGTTGTTTTCTTTATATCCCAACAATGTCGAGTTGGGACGTCATCTTGCGGGTTCCGCGCTCGGCTATCTGGCTACCGGTGGAAACGAGTCGTCCGGTATGGTTCCGTTGCGCGAAGTGCTGATGGCGATCAACCTGCGCACTGCCAAACACTTGGGAATCAATGCCAGTCGGCAGCGGGGATTTGACATGACCTTTCCCGAGCAATAGGCGCGACTATCATGAACAAAATACTCTCCGTTTTTTTCCAGAAGCTCACTTTCCAGCGCCAGCTCGGCATCACGGTTACGTTGGGCATACTCTTTCTGGCGCTGTTCTCTTCTGTCGTGGGTTCGTGGCAAGGCAACGCGCGGGTGCGCCACGATTTGATTGAGCAGGGGCAGCACATCACTGAAAATCTGGCACGCCAAAGCTCTCTGGCGCTGGTTTATGCGTCCGCTGACAATGCCACAGAAGCGGTGAAGGCCACTATGGCCTTCCCCGGGGTGGTCGGAGTGGAAATACGCAATGCCAGCGGAGGCGTGCTGTTGGTGCGCGGCAATGTCAATCTCGCCGAATTTCTTGAACAGCCAAAACATTCTGGCGGACTGCAAGCCGTCGCGATGCTCAATGCGGAAAGCGGAAAAGCATGGCACTTCGCCGCGCCGGTTTATTCGCAACCTGCTGAGGAATCGCCGTTCGGCGAGTCGGGTCCCCCCGAATTCCTCGGCACTGTTTCGGTGGTGATGAGCAAGAGGGCACTGGATAAAATGACATCCGAAATTTTTATCGCCAATACGCTTACATCGTTTTCTTTTGCGCTGCTGTTCCTGTTTTTGATCCGCCTTCTTACGCGCAGCATGATGCGTCCGCTCAATCAGCTCTCGGACAGCATGGGGCACGCCAAGATCGGTGAGTCGCAGGTGCGTGTCGAACCCGGCGGGCCGAAGGATATTGCCGATATGGCACATGCGTTCAACAGCATGATGTCAGTGCTGGAAGAGCGCGAGGCGGCTTTGCGTATCGCCGCCATCGCCTTCGAGACCGATGAAGGCATGTTGGTGACCGATGAGAACGGTCTGATCATCCGAGTCAATCAGGCATTTACCCGGCTAACCGGCTACAGCGCAGGGGAAGCGATCGGCAGGAATCCGTCCATGCTCAAGTCTGACCGTCAGAATACTGATTTTTACCAGCGCATGTGGGCAAGCCTGCGGCAAGACAATAGCTGGCAAGGTGAAATCTGGAACCGGCGCAAGAACGGCGAGATTTATCCGGAATGGTTGAATATTACCGCTGTCGTTGGCAAAGACGGCAAGCTCACGAATTATGTCGGTACCTTTGTTGACTTTACCGAACGCAAGCAGGCTGAAAACGAGATACATCATCTCGCGTACTACGACTCGCTGAGCCAGTTGCCCAACCGGCGCCTGTTGCTTGATCGTCTGCGCCAGACTATCGCGACAGGTGCGCGTAACCAGACCGGCGGTGCGCTGCTGTTCATCGACCTCGACGATTTCAAGACGCTGAACGACACCAGAGGGCACGACATCGGAGACTTGCTGCTGATCGAGGTGGCCAAACGTTTGCAAGGCTGTGTGCGCGAGGGCGATACCGTGGCGCGATTTGGCGGAGATGAGTTCGTGCTGTTGCTGGAGGGCTTGAACGCAGAAATGGCGCAGGCCGGGGTACAAGCGCGGTACATAGGAGAGAAGGTGCTGGATGTGCTTAGCCAACCTTACGTCCTCGAAGGAAACGAGTTTCATAGCTCATCGTCTATGGGTATCACCTTGTTCGTCAACTACAAGGATAAGCTTGAGGAGCTACTTAAACAGGCCGACACGGCTATGTACGAAGCGAAGAAATGCGGCCGTAATACCTTGCGTTTCTTCGATCCCGTTATGCAGGAGGAGCTGGAAACTCGCGCCCATATGGAAATAGGGTTGCGTGAGGCATTGCGCAATCAGGAATTCCAGCTGTATTACCAGATGCAGGTCAACCACACCGGGAGCATTGTGGGAGCGGAGGTTTTGCTGCGCTGGATACATCCAGAGCGAGGTTTGATCTCGCCGCAGCAATTTATTCCGTTGGCGGAAGATACCGGACTCATTTTGCCGATAGGGCATTGGGTGTTGGAAAGCGCCTGCCAGCAACTCAAACGATGGGAAACAGACCCGTGCACCCGCGATTTTCAGCTCGCCGTCAACGTCAGTGTGCGCCAGTTCCGCCAGTCGAATTTCGTCGCACAAGTGAGCGGCATTCTCCAGCGCACTGCCATCAATCCGCTGCGTCTCAAACTTGAGCTGACCGAGAGCATCGTGCTCGACGACGTGGCCGACACCATTGCCAAGATGCAGGCAATCCGACAAATTGGCGTAAGTTTCTCTATGGATGATTTCGGAACAGGCTATTCATCGCTGGCGTATTTGACCCAGCTGCCACTCAAGCAAATGAAGATCGACCAGTCGTTCGTGCGTAACATCGGCACCAAAAATTCTGATGCGACCATCATTCAAACCATCATCGGCATGGCCGATAATCTGGGCATAGAGGTGATCGCCGAAGGCGTGGAAACGCAGGTGCAATGCGACTTCCTCAAAGCGAATGGCTGCATGCTCTACCAGGGTTATCTGTTCGGCAAGCCAGTTCCCCTCGATGAATTCGACACGTTGGTGAGCGTGCGCTAGCGCAATAGAGTGAGCCCGGCAGGATGGGTTGCACAACGCGATACCCATCGTTCTGTTGGTCGCTTTTAAATTGGCTTTCGAGACTTAGCACGCCAAGGCTTGGCGCTAACTAACCTTGGCGTAACAGGGAGTGTTGTTGACAAGCCATGCTGCCTTGCCTACATCCAAGGAATAAACATGAAGCCGCGAATCACTGTTATCACCCTCGGCGTAAATGATCTGGAAAGGTCGCTCACGTTTTATCGGGATGGTTTAGGTTTTGCTACGCAGGGAATTTTCGGCGCGGAGTTCGAGCATGGAGCCGTTGCATTTTTCGATCTGCACGCCGGATTAAAGCTGGCCATCTGGCCGCGAACCAGTATCGCGCACGACACGGGTATTGCGTTAGGAGTGCCGAGTCCGACCGATCTCACCATCGGTCACAATGTGGCATCAAAAGATGAAGTTGATTCAGTTATGGAGCAGGCGAAAAAGGCAGGTGCCTTGATCGTGAAGCCCGCACAGGCAACGTTTTGGGGTGGTTATGCCGGATACTTTCAAGACCCCGATCAGCATGTATGGGAAATTGTATGGAACCCGCAGTTCGAGCTGTAGGAGCATCGTCCTGTTCACCTCACCCCCGCATCGGTTCCAACGTCGCATCCAGGTTCAAATCATCGCAGTAATCGAGAAAATCTTCGCGCAGGGTGGGGATGTGAACTTTGGCGTGGATGCCCACGCTCATGATGACGGAGGTTAGTGGCGAGCCGGTATGTGGGGCGAAATAGGTGCTGCTTTGCAGCTCTTCGATATTGATGCCGTTGCGGGTGAAGAAGACGGCGAGGTTGCGCACGGTGCCTGGCTGATCCATCGTCACGACTTCAACGGTGTAGGGGATGGCGGGGGGGCGCTCGATTTTGCCGGTGCGCTGCTGGGTGATGGCGAGGCCGAGTTGTGTGATTAGCGCAGGCATTTGTCCTTCCAGTTTGGAAAGTGCGTGCCATGCGCCGGAGACTTTTGCGATGAAGGAGAATTGCCCGCCTATCACGGCCATGCTGCTCTCCTCGATGTTGCAACCGCAATCGGCGATGCGTCCCGCGAGCTGTTCGACCAGACCCAATTCGTCTGTGCCGGTGGCGGTGATGACCAGGAAGTTGCTTTCGGTTTCTACGTTCATAGTTCGCTGATGAGATATTGCTGAGAGTTATGAGGTTGTATTGTAGTGGTTCTGTGTGCGGATGTAGCGTGAGCTAAACATCTCCATCCACATAAAACCACCTGCCCTGTTCACGCACAAAGCGGCTGACTTCATGCAGTCGGTGCGCGCGGCCACGCACTTTGTAGCGCGCGACGAATTCGACGATAGCGTGGTCGGTATCTTGTTGCTCGTGGCGTTTTACTTCGAGGCCGAACCACTTGGTGGCGGTATCATCCGCCAAACCCAAAGATGCGGGGCGTGTGGAGGGATGCCAGGTCACCAGCAAGTAGTCTTCGCGCAATAAGGTATAGGCGGTGTAGCGCGAGCGCATGAGGGCTTCGGCACCGGGTGCGGGTTCGTTGCCTTCAATGTAACGGGCGCAGCAGGTGGCGTAGGGTTTGGTGCTGCCGCAGGGGCAGAGAGAGGTTTGGTTTTTCGTATTCATACATTAGTCCGTTCGGGCTGAGCTTGTCGAAGCCTCTATGAATTCAGCGCTGTCATCCATTCACTCTTCGACATAACCAGCGACTTGCCCGCTTGCGGGCTTAGTCGAATGGCTAGTAGTTCCATCAAGCTCAGGGCGAACGGAATTGTTTATCGCGTTTTTAGTTCTGCCACAACGGCGGCTCTTCCATCAGCGCGATCTGTTCGCGCAATTCCAAGATGCGATTCTGCCAATAGATTTGCGTGTTGAACCACGGGAAGGCTTGTTTGAAAGCGGCATCGTCCCAGCGCCGTGCGAGCCACGCGGAGTAGTGGATCAGGCGCAGGGTGCGCAGGGCTTCGATGAGGTGCAGTTCGCGTGCGTCGAATTCGTAGAAATCCTCGTAGCCCGCGAGCACGTCGCCCATTTGTTTGATGCGGTCTGCGCGTTCGCCGGAAAGCAGCATCCACAGGTCTTGCACCGCTGGCCCCATGCGGCTGTCGTCGAAGTCGACGAAGTGCGGGCCTTCGTCCGTCCACAACACGTTGCCCGCGTGGCAGTCGCCATGCAATCGCAATTGTTTCACATCGCCCGCACGGTCAAAGCAGTGGCGCACGCCATCCAGCGCTTGATGCACCACGCTGCGGTAAGCGGGTTCGATGTCATGGGGAATGAAGCCGTTCGCCAGCAGAAAGTCGCGTGGTTCTGTGCCGAAGGTGTCGATGTTGAGTGTGGGGCGGTGCTGAAAACTTTTGATCGCGCCGACGGCGTGGATGCGTCCGAGAAAGCGTCCCAGCCATTCCAGCGTGTCGCGGTCTTCCAATTCCGGTGCGCGTCCGCCGTGCTTCGGGAAAACGGAGAAACGGAATCCGTCGAAGTGATGCAATGTGCTGCCGTCAATCGTCAGCGCAGGCACGACGGGGATTTCGCGTTCGACCAACTCCTGCACGAAGGCGTGTTCTTCGAGGATGGTATCGTCCGTCCAACGTGCGGGACGGTAAAACTTGGCGACCAGCGGCGTGCTTTCTTCGATACCCACTTGATACACACGGTTCTCGTAGCTGTTGAGCGCCAGCAAGCGGCCATCGCAGCGCAAGCCAATGCTCTCCAGCGCGTTCAGGACGCTGTCGGGAGTGAGGGTAGAGAAGGAAAGTTCTGTTTTCGTATTCATGGGAGCAAGCATACCGTCATTCCCGCGCACGCGGGAATCCAGCTATCAAAAAAGGCTTGCGAAGCAAGGCAAAAGCAACTGCCTGTTGAATAACTGCACTGGATTCCCGCGTGCGCGGGAATGACAGTTTTTACTAATTTATTTGTCCCTTTGCACTTCCGCCAGTCCCAACGTATTCCAACCTTCGTGTCCCAGTTTGCGCATGGTCTCGATGTTTTTTTCAAAGATCATCTCGGCTTCCGGGAACGCTGCCACGGCCTCGTCGATGCTGACTTCCCGCAGCAAGTGCAGCGTCGGGTAGGGTGAGCGGTTGGTGTAGTTGGTGATGTCGTCGATTTCGGTATCCGCGAACTGGTACTGCGGGTGCATGCTGGCGACTTGCAGCTCGCCCGCCAGATCGACCTCTTCCAGCGCGGCATCCACCACTTCGAGAAAATCGTTGTAGTCGAGGAAGTCGGTGAGCACGTGCGGATGGATCAGCAAGATGGTGTCGATCTTTTCGCGGCTCGCTTCTGCCAACACTTCCAGTTCGCGCAAAAAATCTTGCAGCAACTCTTCCGTCGTTTGCGCGGCGCTGACCACGTAGCGGATTTGGCCTTTGACATGCACGCCCTTGGCGAAGGGGCACAGATTGAGGCCAATCACCGCCTTTTCAAGCCAGAGCTTGGTGGCGGCGATGGCTTCTTCGTTGCTTACATTTGAATTCATTTTGAGGCTCCATAAAGCCGTTCGCCCCAAGCTTGTCGAAGGGCTTGATGATGTTGCATGTGGTTCGACAAGCTCACCACGAACGGTTTAGTTATTTGCCGCGTCCGCCGGAGCGATGCAGCACGGGCGCCGCGCCGCGACCTGCGCCGCCAGCCGGTTTGCCGCCCGTGCCTGTGCGGGGCGCGCCACCGCTACGCGCTTGTCCTCCGCCGGACCGCGGCTGGCTGCGGCCTTGTCCCTGTCGCTGTCCTCCACCGCCGCGATTCGAGCCGTTCAAGATCGGCTCGGCTTTGATGCGCGGGTCGGGCTCGAAGCCGGGTACTTGCACCACGGGAATGTCGCGCTTGGTGAGGCGCTCGATGTCGTTGAGTAATTTCTTTTCGTCGATGCACACCAGCGAACTTGCTTCGCCGTTGCTGCCCGCGCGTCCGGTACGGCCGATGCGGTGGACGTAATCTTCCGCCACGTTAGGCAGCTCATAGTTTACTACGTGCGGCAGTTCGCTGATGTCGATGCCGCGTGCCGCGATGTCGGTCGCGCACAGCACTTGCAGCTTGCCGGTTTTGAATTCGGCCAGTGCGCGCGTGCGTGCCGCCTGACTCTTGTTGCCGTGGATCGCCATCGCGGAGATGCCGTCCTTGTTCAAGAACTCGGCCAGATTGTTTGCGCCGTGTTTGGTGCGGGTGAATACCAGCACCTGGAACCAGTTGTGTTCTTTGATGAGGTGGGTGAGCAGCGCGCGTTTGCGTTCGCGATCCACCGGATACACGCGCTGTTCGATCAGTTCGTTGGTTTGATTGCGGCGTGCCACTTCGACCAGCGCCGGGTTGGTGAGCAGGCCGTCGGCCAGCAATTTGATCTCGTCGGAGAAGGTGGCGGAGAACAGCAGGTTCTGGCGCTTTTTGGGCAGAACCGCGAGGACTTTTTTGATGTCGCGGATGAAGCCCATGTCCAACATGCGGTCAGCTTCGTCCAGCACCAGAATTTCGACGTGCGACAGATCGACGGTCTTCTGTTGCAAGTGGTCGAGCAAGCGACCCGGTGTCGCCACCAGAATATCCACGCGGCCGTGCAGTTGTTTGATCTGCGGGTTGATGTTCACGCCGCCTATCATGGTCATGGATTTTAACGACAGATATTTGCCGTATTCACGCACGCTTTCTTCCACCTGTGCGGCGAGTTCGCGTGTGGGGATGAGCACCAGCGCACGGATCGGTGCTTTGCCAGTGGCGGGTTTTGTAGATGCGGTTAGCAGTTGCAGGATTGGCAGGGTGAAGCCGGCTGTTTTGCCGGTGCCGGTCTGTGCGCCGCCCATCAGGTCGCGACCTGCTAAAACGACAGGAATCGCCTGTGCCTGAATCGGGGTGGGTTCGGTGTAGCCGCGCTCGGAAACGGCGCGGAGAATTTCTGCGGACAAGCCGAGAGATGCGAATGACATATAAAACCTTTTTGAATTACATCGGCCTGCCGCCCTTGCGGGGCGCCAGTCTTAGGCTGATAGGGGAGAAAACGAACCGGATTCGGTAGCGAGCAATCAAGACTGAAGCAATTGCCGCGCGGCGCATTGTAACAGAGCGGGGGCTGCGGGGGGCGGACTAGTCCGGGAGGCAATGTCTAGATAAGGACTAGGCCGTTTGGCATATTGTTTAAATCGGTATGCAACTTTATAAAGTCGCACGCAACTTACGGCGAATACTTACCGGAGCATATTTATGCTGATGAGCAATGAAGCGGTGTGTGCCATTGGGGTGTCACCCAGTAATATAGGTATCGACTTTGTCGAAGCAGCAGTGTCACACATGAATTGGCGCAGCAAATTGAAGAGCCACATCGCGGGAGAGGCGACAGAAAATTGGTTGCCCAGTGTTGCCGGTGTGGATGATGAATGCGGTTTGGGGCGCTGGTTGGGCGGTATCGGCAGAGTCAAGTTCGGTCACTTTTCCGCATTCCGCCGTCTGGAAGCGGATCATGCCGAGTTCCATTATTTTGCCGGACTGATTCTCGCCAATGTTCTGGAGGGGGAGCGGGTTGAGGCGGAGATATTGCTAAGGAATGAATTTTCGCAGGCCACGCGGCGCATGCTGATCGCGATTAACGAGATGAACGAGACGATGATGCAAGTTGCGGCGTAGATTTTAGGCATGGGCCGCAAGCAAAAAGGGACGCCATTGGCGTCCCTTTGCATTGCTGAGCATCTCAGGCAGCAGGTCGCTTGCCGAGCTTGCGCTGCAAGGTGCGCCGGTGCATGTTGAGCAGGCGCGCGGTGGCGGAGATGTTGCCCTGCTGTTCCTGTAGTACGCGCTGGATATGCTCCCATTCCAGACGGTCCACCGAGGACGGCTGCGTGTTGAGCGGTAGTTCGACGCTGGCGCTGTGGCCGAAAGCGGCGACAATTTCATCCGCATTGGCGGGCTTGGCGAGATATTGTGTCGCGCCGAGCTTGACCGCTTCCACGGCGGTGGCGATGCTGGCATAGCCGGTCAGCACGACGATGCGCGTGGCGGGATCAAGCTCGTGCAAAAATTGGATCAGCACGAGGCCGGATGCGCCTTCCATTTTCAGATCGACCACCGCGTATTCCGGCGGGTTGGCTTTTGCCAGCGGTAGCGCCTGTTCGACGCTGTGGGCAACGGTCACCGCGAAGCCTCGCTTCTCCAGCGCGCGTGAGAGCACATGGCAAAACGTTGTATCGTCATCCACCAGCAGCAGTGATGGGCAGTCGGCACAGGGATGGCTCATGCATTCTTCCCCTTCAACGGCAACATGACTTCGGTGGTGGCTCCGCCGCCTTCGCGGTTAAGCAGGCGCACCTTGCCGCCGAGTTGCTCGATGGTTGCATTGGCTAAAAATAAGCCCAGTCCGCGCCCTTCTTTCTTGGTGGTGAAGAATGCCGATCCGGCATTGGCCGCTGCTTCGGGAGTGAGGCCTTGCCCGTGATCGTGAATTTCCAGCGTGAAGTATTCCTCATCCCAGTGCACATGAATGTCTATTTTTTCGGGCGATGCATCGGCGGCGTTGTTGAGCAAATTGAGCAGCGCTGCGCGTAGCGACGAATCAATGCGCAGTTGCGGGGCGGGTTGTGTCCCGGATGAGTGATAGTGGTGTTGCACCGTGGGGCGCAATAGCTGCCATTCGTGCAAAGTCTCGGCCATGAATTGCTCCAGAGATTGCGTGGAGATTGGTGTCGCATCTTGCGCATTGGCAAGCAGCTTGTCGAGAATGCGTTTGCAGTTGCGCACCTGCCCGTCCAGCAGGGTGAGGCTCTCGCGCCACTCGGGCAGCGCATCCGTTTCATGTTGCAGTTCGCCGATAACGACTGTCAGCGTGGAAAGCGGGGTTCCCATTTCGTGCGCTGCGCTGGCAGCCTGCATGCCCAGCGCGACAATGCGTTCATTGCGCAAAGTTTCTTCGCGCACGCGCGCGAGTTTTTCATCGCGCTCACGCACGGCGCTCGCCATCTTTACCACAAAATACGCTACCACCGCCGCGCTGATGACAAAGCCCAGCCACATGCCGAACACGTGCATGTTGAAGGCATCGTCCTGTGGCATGGCATGCTGCATCATCGAATGGTCATGCCCGATCATGGCGGCCATGTCTTGCTCTTCAGCCGTTGCATGTGCGCTGGGCAAAGGCTGGTAATACTTCATCAGTAGCGTGTAACAGGCGGTGGTGATAATTGCCATTGCCCATGTGTAGCGTTGCGGCAAAGTCGCGGCGGCAATCACCAGGGGCAATAAATACAGCGAGACAAAAGGATTGGTGGAGCCGCCCGCGTAGAAGAGCAACACCGAAAGTGCCGACACATCCACACAGAGTTGTGCGAACAATTCCATGTTGGAAACCGGATAGTCGCTACGCAGGCGCAGCCATGAAAGCAGATTCAATGTCGCCAGCACCGCGATGCAAATCAGCATCGGTAGCCAGTGCAATTTCATTTGGCGAGTAAGGATGAGTTCATGTTGCCGATTTTACCGATATAAGCCTGTGCGTGGGGTGCGACAAAATGCCGCATTCTCAAATCCAAATTTGCGCGCTACAGTTTGTCTCGCCGAGTCGCTGGCCGCGCTTCCCAGAATTTCCTCCCTAGAGTCTGTTTTATTGCTTCCAGTGGACTTGGTATTGTTTTGGCTGATTTAGCATTCGAGCTAGAATGACGCACCACCTTCACAAGGGGTGGTGCTTTTTTTACGGAGAAATTAAATGAAAAAATATTTGTGGGCAGGGTTGATTGCATGGTTGTCGATTTCGCAAGCAGTGGCGGGCGAGGTGACAGTGAGCCAAGCATGGGCGCGGGCGACGGCGCCGGGGCAGGATAGCGGGGTGGTTTCTTTGCGTATCACCAGCCAGAAAGACGCGAGCATCATTGCGGTGAGCAGCGCTGCGTCCAATAGCGCCGAAATACACAGCATGGTGCATGAAGACGGCATGATGAAAATGCGTGCACTGGATTCATTGGCGCTCAAAGCCAAGCAGGAAGTGGCGCTGGGCGACGACGGCAACCACCTCATGCTCATCGGCCTGAAGAAGCCGCTCAAGGCGGGCGACAGCGTGGCGCTGACCTTGACAGTGCAATTTTCCGACAAGCGCAAAGAAAAGGTCAAGGTAAAAGCCGAGATCAAGCCGCTCACCGAGAGCCTCGGTGAGCATACGCACATGCATCATTAAGTTTCGGCGGGATGTGGAGAATGCGCAATAGCGTTTTGTGCCTTTTGATGTTGAGCTTTGCGGGCCTTGCGTGGGCGGGCCCCAACGATGTGATCGTCGATCGCGTATGGGTGGGCGAGAGCGTGCCCGGACAAAATTCGGCGACGCTGGAATTGAACATCACCACGGTCAAAGCGGCCAAGTTGCTGGCGGTGAGTAGCGAAGCCGCCGACAAAGTAGAGATACACAGCGTATCCAGACACGGCGGAAAAATGAAGACGCATGTGGTTGACAGTCTGCGTTTACCCGCGCACCGCACCACGGCGTTCGGCTCGCACCGGCTTTTTCTGATCATGCAGGGCTTGAAAAAAGAACTCAACGTCGGCGAGCGCATTCCGCTGAATATCGTGGTTGAATATGCCAACAAGCGCAGGCAGACCATCGCGGTCGAGGCGACGGTGAAGAAGATGGCGCTGAGCTACAAGCATCTCGGCAAGGATGAGGTGCACGACCATCGTTAATAAAGCAAAGTGCAGTCCCCTTCACTTTTGCCAGTGAGCACAGGCTTCGCTTAAAACGGGCGGCTGGATGCCGCCCGTTTTATTTGCGGTGATGAAAAAGGGTTCTCCTGATGTAGAATGCGCGCCACTTTTGTGAAGGGATAGACCATGACATTAACCGCTGCCACCGCAGCCCAGAAAGCCCATACCCTGTCCGAGGCGCTGCCTTATATCCAGCGCTTTTTCGACAAGACTATCGTCATCAAATACGGCGGTAACGCGATGACCGACCCCAAGCTGCAAGAAGGATTCGCGCGCGACGTGGTGCTGCTCAAGCTGGTGGGCATGAATCCGGTGGTGGTGCATGGCGGTGGGCCGCAGATCAATGACCTGTTGCAGAAGGTGGGCAAGAAGGGCGAATTCATTCAGGGCATGCGCGTCACCGATGAAGAGACTATGGATGTGGTCGAGATGGTGCTGGGCAAGGTCAATAAAGACATTGTCAATCTCATCAATCGCTACGGCGGCAAGGCGGTGGGGCTGACCGGGCAGGACGGCGGATTCATCCGCGCCGAAAAGCTAATGTTGGAAAGCACGGACGAGCCGGGCAAAATGCTAGACATCGGTCTGGTGGGCGAGATCAGCAAGATCGATCCTTCGATCATTACCTTTCTGGATTCCGGCGATTTCATTCCGGTCATCGCGCCCATCGGCGTGTCTCCCGACGGCGAGACGCTGAATATCAACGCCGATGTGGTGGCGGGCAAGCTGGCGGAAGTGTTGAACGCGGAGAAGCTGGTGCTGCTGACCAATACCCCCGGCGTGCTGGACAAGAACGGCACGCTGCTCACCGGACTGACGCCGAAACAGATCGACGATCTGGTGGCGGACGGCACGCTGTCCGGCGGCATGCTGCCAAAAATCAGCTCGGCGCTGGATGCGGCGCGCAGCGGCGTACGCTCGGTGCATATCATCGACGGGCGCGTGGAGCATGCGCTGTTGCTGGAAATTTTGACCGACGAAGGTGTCGGTACGCTGATTAAAAGCAAGTGATGAACAAGCGCGTCTGGATTTTCGATCTGGACAACACTTTGCACGATGCGACACCGCACATCTTTCCGCATATCAATCGCAGCATGACGGCTTATTTGCAGGAACATCTGCAATTGGACGAACAGGCGGCGAACGATTTGCGTATGGACTACTGGCAGCGCTACGGCGCAACGTTGAGCGGGTTGATGAAGCATCACGATACCGACCCGGATCATTTTTTATGGCACACGCACCAGTTTCCGCAGTTAAAGCAGATGGTGCGGCGCGAGCCGAGATTGCGCCGCACCTTGCAGCAGTTGCCGGGCAGGAAGCTGGTGTTTTCCAATGCGCCGCAGCACTATGCGCGGGCGGTGTTGAAGTTGCTGCGAGTGGATGATTTGTTTGAGGATGTATTTGCGCTGGAGCATGCACACTATCACCCGAAGCCGCAAAGACAGGGCTTTGCGCATTTGCTGCGCAAGCATCGTCTGCACCCCGCGCAGTGCGTGATGGTGGAAGACAGCGCCGATAATCTGCAAACGGCGAAACGTTTGGGCATGCGGACGGTATGGGTGAGTGCCGCGCCGCTGATGCCGATTTATGTAGATGTGAAGATAAAGAACGTGATGGAGCTGCCGCGCATTCTGACGCGGCTGAATTAGGAGAGTAAACATGGCTACTGCAAAACCGGGCGAACGTAAGCTGCAAATCCTGCAAACTGTTGCCGAGATGTTGGAGCAACCCAAGAGCGAAAAAATTACCACCGCCGCACTGGCGGCGAAGTTGGATATTTCCGAGGCTGCTTTGTACCGCCACTTCGCCAGCAAGGCGCAGATGTTCGAGGGCTTGATCGAGTTCATCGAGCAGACTGTGTTCGGTCTGATCAACAAGATAAGCGCGGAAGAGAGCGACGGCCTCAAGCAGGCGGAAGGCATTGTCGCGTTGCTGCTGGGTTTCGCGCAGAAGAATCGCGGCATGACGCGGGTGCTCATCGGCGATGCGCTGGTAAACGAAAATGAGCGCTTGCAACAACGTATCAACCAGTTTTTGGACCGCATCGAGACCACGCTCAAGCAGTCGCTGCGTATCGCTGCGACGCAAGGAAAATTAAATAATGAAGCCGATGCAGGCGCGCTGGCCAATGTGCTGGTGTGCTACGTGATCGGACGCTGGCAACAATTCGGCAAGAGCGGGTTCACGCGCGACCCGATGGCGCAATGGCCGCAGCAGTGGGCGCTGCTTGTGGGTAAGTAAATCTAACTTGAAAAAACGCTTGTCCACGAAAAACACGAAAGGCACGAACAAAATCAGTTGGGAGTGAGGCAATAAAGCTCCGGTGTGAGAATTGCCAGTCAATAGATTTTTTTGTTTTATTTCGTGCCTTTCGTGTTTTTCGTGGATGAAGCTTTTGCCGTAGATTTTATATTCGAGGGCGACACATGATTCTAATACTCGATCCCAACACGCAAATGCACAGCGCCGAGTACCGGCAGTTGCTGGATCACTTGGCGGGTTTGCAGGGCGTGCAGGTGCGCGTGCATAGCGAGCGCGGCGTGGAGCAGACACTCACCGAAATTTATCTCATCGGCAACACCAAGGCGCTGGAGATCGAAGACATGCAGAGTCTGCCTTGTGTGGAGCGCGTGGTACGCGTGTCGCAGGAATATCGCATTCTCGGCCGTCATAAGGACGATAGCCGTCCGGCGCATTTTGAATACAACGGCGTGCGCTTCGGGCAGGACACGCTCAACGTGTTCGCTGGGCTATGTGCGGTGGACAACGCCGAACATGTCGAGATCATGCTGCGCGCTTTGCGCGACAACGGCCAAGTGTGCACGCGCATGGGTGCTTACAAGCCGCGCACCAGCCCTTATGCGTTCCAAGGGCACGGCAAAAACTGCCTGCCCTATGTATTCGAGCTGGCAGGAAAATACGGCATCAAGGTCATCGCTATGGAGATCACCCATGAGTCGCACCTGAATGAGATTCGCGAAGTGTTGCATCAAACCGGCAATCCGACCGGCGTGATGCTACAGATAGGCACGCGCAACACGCAGAATTTCGAGCTGCTCAAGATCGTCGGACGCCAGCAGGAATTTCCCGTGTTGCTCAAACGCGGCTTCGGCATCACGCTCGACGAATCGCTGAACGCGGCGGAGTACCTGGCGTCCGAGGGCAACCGCAATGTGGTGTTCGGCTTGCGTGGCATGAAAACAAACATGGGCGACCCGCACCGCAACATGGTCGATTTCGCGCATGTGCCTGTGGTGAAGCGCCTGACGCGCATGCCGGTATGCGTCGACCCGTCGCATTCTGTGGGCACGCGAGCGGCTTCACCCGACGGCATCATGGATGTGATGCATGTCACGGCACAAGGCGTGCTGGCGGGGGCGAATATGGTGCTGGTGGATTTTCATCCGCTGCCGCCGCAAGCGTTGGTGGATGGCCCGCAGGCCTTGCTGCTGAAGGAGTTGCCGCACTTTCTAGAAGATGTGAAGATCGCGCGCGAGGCATATTTGAAGCGAGCGGAGTTGGTGCAGAAATACAAATAAAAAAGGGGCGGCACAAGCCGCCCCTTTTTGCGATGTTGCGTTGTTTACCAGCGGAACCCCAGCTTAGCGCTGTAGGTTGCGATGCCGCCGGTCTGGTCTGCTTCAATGGCAAAATTCGGCAGGCCGAGATTGATGTTGAAACCGGCAAAGACCTTGGATTGTGTGAAGGCCTCCCCTTTTAGTCCGAGGGTCGTTAGCGTGGCATTCGAAGTGGAGCTGTCCACCCAAACCTGACCTGCGCCTATGTAGGGCGTGAAACCGACAAAACCTTTAGAGAACGAAACGTCCAAACTGCGGGTGCTGAAAGAAAATTCGCTGATGCCGCTCAGATTGGTCATGGCGGCGCGTACAGCCAAGGCCGGCTCAAGGGCATCGCCTTCAAGGATGGCGTAACTCAACGCCGCGCCGGTAAGCTTGATGTTGGTTGTAGGGATGGCGGTATAAAAAGCGGAGATGTCGATGCCGAACGGCAATCCCTTGGCTATGGTCAGCTTGGGGACGGGCAGGGTCTTCGGCGAAGTGGTGCCGGTTAGCGTATTCCAGGCCGTAGCGCTTTTGGATATATCCGTGCCGGAAACTTCCACTCCGATGTCGAAGCCGGTGATGCCCAGCGCGGCAGCCGGGGTGACGGGCTTGTAGCTCATTGCGGCGCCGAAATCCTCGGATAGTAGACGGAAGTCGGCCTGCGCAGCGGCAAGGCCGCCCGCAGCCAGATTGTTCAGATTAAAAGTAGTGGCGGCCAAGCTGGATTGCGAGTAGCAGCCTAGTACGGCCAAAAGCACGAGTGATTTTTTCATGATGGATATTGTTTCCTCATTTAAAGAGTTTTTCAGTTTTGAAGATTGTCCGCCGGGTCAGCGAAGATGCACATTCGGACACACGCCGGACAGTTGGCGCGCAGTTAATCGTATCTGGCGCGGGATTGTCAAGCGCATATCTGATTATGCGTTGCAGTAAACCAACATGCCAGCTGCCGTACATGCTGGCTTTGCTCCGGTAAGTTATTAGAGCGATTGTTGAAAATCGCGGTTGTGCAGCGCAGGGGCTTTTGCTAGAATCGCGCCCTCAAAATTTTTGTGCAAGGTAGTTTGTAGATGACAACCATACGTGTTAAAGAGAATGAGCCGTTTGAAGTAGCGATGCGTCGCTTTAAGCGCTCTGTAGAAAAGACCGGTCTGTTGACCGAATTGCGTGCCCGCGAGTTTTACGAGAAGCCAACGGCTGAACGTAAGCGCAAGCTGGCCGCTGCCGTAAAGCGCCATTACAAGCGTTTGCGCAGCCAGGTTCTGCCGCCTAAGTTGTATTGATTTCAGTTACGACGGGCGCCGCAATCTGCTCCGGTTGCGGCGTTTTGTTTTGATATGAGTCTGAAATTAAAAATCACTGAAGACATGAAGAACGCCATGCGTGCCAAGGAAACGGCACGTCTGGGGGCGATTCGTCTATTGCTCGCGGCGATGAAGCAGCGTGAGGTGGATGAGCGTATCGAACTGTCGGATGCCGATATTCTGTCTATCATTGACAAGATGATGAAGCAGCGGCGCGACTCCATCAGCCAGTACGAGGCTGCTGCACGCCAAGATTTGGCGGATGTCGAGAAATTCGAGATGACGGTGTTGCAGACTTATATGCCGCAACAAATGACCGAAGCCGAGATCGAAGCCGCCGTTGCGCAAGCCATTGTTGGAAGCAGTGCCGCAAGTCCGCAGGACATGGGCAAGGTGATGGCGATACTCAAGCCGCAATTGGCGGGTCGCGCCGACATCGCCAAAGTCTCCGGTCTGGTCAAGGCCAAGCTGTCAAAATAAATTCCGTAACCCGTTTCGGGTTGTGCTCCACACCATAGTGATGCGAGGACTGGAGTGATTCCAAAAAGCTTCGTTCAGTATCTGCTCAACCGCCTCGACATCGTGGATGTGGTCGAGCGTTACGTTCCCCTCAAAAAGGCCGGTGCGAATTTTGTCGCCTGCTGTCCTTTTCACAACGAAAAATCCCCGTCTTTTACCGTCAGTCAGAGTAAGCAGTTCTACCATTGCTTCGGCTGCGGCGCGCACGGCACAGCCATCGGCTTTGTCATGGAGCATGCGGGCATGGGCTTCGTCGAGGCGGTGGAATATCTGGCCAAGAGTGTCGGCGTCACCGTTCCGCAGGAAGCCTCCAATACCTCGCAGCATAAGGTCGCTCCCGATCTTTACGAGCTGATGCAATCCGCCACCCGTTACTATCGCGAGCAACTCAAGAAAAATCAGCGAGCTATCGACTACCTGAAAGGGCGCGGTTTGAGCGGCGAAGTCGCCGCGCGTTTCGGTATCGGATATTCGCCGGATGATTGGCAGAATCTGAAAGCGGCCGTGCCCAACTATCAGGATGCCGGCCTCGTTGAAACGGGGCTGGTGATCGAGGGGGAGGGCGGCAAACGCTACGACCGCTTTCGCGACCGCATCATGTTCCCTATCGTCAATGTGCGCGGGCAAGTCATCGGCTTTGGCGGGCGCATATTGGATAAAGGCGAACCCAAGTATCTGAATTCCCCCGAGACGCCGCTGTTTGAAAAGGGGCACGAGCTGTACGGCCTGTATCAGGCGCAGAAGGCGATACGCGCGCGCCAGCAAGTGATTGTGGTCGAGGGTTACATGGATGTCGTGGCTTTGGCGCAGCACGGAGTGGAATATGCCGTGGCGACATTGGGCACGGCGACCACTCCCTATCATGTGCAGAAACTTTTGCGCCTGTCAGAGCAGGTGGTGTTTTGCTTCGATGGGGACAAGGCCGGACAAAAAGCCGCATGGCGCGCGCTGGAAAATGCTCTGCCGCAATTGGTGGACGGCAAGCGCATCGGTTTCTTGTTTTTGCCGGAAGAGCACGATCCCGATACCTACATACGCGAATTCGGCACGGAGGCGTTCGAGCAGTTGCTGGATGATTCGTTGCCTCTCTCCGGTTATCTACTGCGCGAACTGACTGCGCAAGTCGATCTGCGTACGCCGGAAGGGCGCAACATTTTGTTGCAAAAGGCGCAGCCGCTGCTGACCGCGATCACTGCGCCGACCACAGCACTTCTGCTGCGCAAAGAGGTGGCGGCGCTGGCGGGCGTTACCCAAGCGGAACTGGAAGCTTTGTATTCCATCAAGCCGGTTGCGGCTCCTCCGCGCGCCGCGCCGCCCAAAGCAAAACGTTCTACGCCTTCCGGTCTGCGCACCTTGTTGCGCTGTCTGGTGATGCGCCCCGTGTTGGCGCGCGAGTTGCCCGGCGACTGGCAGGGCGAGGGAAATGAAGGAGCTGCTATCGCCGCCCTTGCGGACTGGCTGCGCGAATCGGCGGACGAGACCACCTCGGCCGCGATGATTCAGCATTTTCAAGGGACATCGTATGAGGTGGTGTTTGCCTCCGCGCAGGGAGAAGTCATACAGTGGGGGGATGACTTCGATGTTCAGGCAGAGTTTGTGGGGGTTTTGCGCAGAATGCGTCTTGATGTCATTGAGTCCGAAAGTGCCGAGTTGCTGGCAAAGGGGTTGCTGAGTATGAGCGAGTCGGAACGGAGCCGCCTTGCGCAACTAAAGGATGAGCGCAGGCAATTAAAGGAGCAAGTGGGCTGATCAAGCATGAGCGGGCACGCTATTTGCTGCTGGCCGCGCGCGGGAAAGTGTAGCTAACCCTCGGAAAAATTTTGAAAATCAGGTATAATCCGCGACCTTTTTGGCAGCGCTCGTGTCATGCCTGTGCTGCAAGTATTTGATATTTATTTTGAGGATCCACCGATTATGGCGACTCAGCAACAGAACAAAAAACCCGCGCCTGCGAAGTCGGCGGCCAAGACCAAGTCAGCGAACGGTGCCAAGCCAGCTACTGACCCCATCGAGCAATTGCAAGATGTGGAGGAACGCCGCACGCGCCTGAAGGCGCTTATCCTGCTGGGTAAAGAACGCGGCTATTTGACCTTTGCCGAGATCAACGACCACTTGCCCGAAATGCTTGAAGTAGAGCAGATCGAGGGCGTGGTGAGCATGATCAATGACATGGGGATCACCGTTCACGATCAGGCACCCGATGTCGAGAATCAGGTCATGTCGGACGCGACTCCCGTGGCTGCCGACGAGGACGCGGTTGAGGCTGCCGAGGCTGCGCTGTCGACTGTCGATTCCGATTTTGGCCGCACGACGGATCCTGTGCGCATGTATATGCGCGAAATGGGCACGGTAGGGCTGCTCACGCGCCAAGACGAGATCGTCATTGCCAAGCGCATCGAAGAAGGCCTGAAACATATGATTCAGGCGATCTCGGCGTGCCCGGCAACCATCGCGGAAATCTTGGTGCTTGCTGACAAAGTCACCAAGGAAGAATTGCGCATCGACGAAGTGATCGACGGCTTTATCGACTCTCAAGAAGAAGAGGTTGTTGCCGCGCCGGTGGTGGGCAATGAAGAAGAGGAAGAAGCGGAAGAAGAGTCCGAGGAAGATATCGATGCTGCCGCCGCTGCCAACCTCGCGCAACTCAAAGAAGACGCGTTGGCGCGTTTCGCGGTGATTGCCGACTTATTCACCAAGCTGGGCAAGGCTTATGAGAAGCACGGCTACCGCAGCAAGCAG
Organism: Gallionellaceae bacterium; assembly: GCA_009773615.1. Lineage (GTDB taxonomy): Bacteria > Pseudomonadota > Gammaproteobacteria > Burkholderiales > Gallionellaceae > PALSA-1006. The sequence continues at coordinate 2,623 of WSYA01000057.1, read as the reverse complement.
TACGATAAGTTGCAACAGCAAATTTCCGAAGAGTTGATGCAATTCCGTTTCTCGGCCAAGCAAGTCGATGCCCTGTGCGACATCATGCGCGGTTTGGTGGAAGAGGTGCGCAGATACGAGCGCAGCATTCAAGAGTTGTGCGTTACCAAAGCGCACATGCCTCGCCCCCATTTCATCAAAGTGTTCCCGCTGAACGAAGAAAATCTGGACTGGGTGAAGCAGGAAATCGCTGCCAAGAAGCCCTACAGCGAAACGTTGACCCGTTATCAGGCAGCGATCATCGACCAGCAGAAGAAGATGAACGAACTGCAACAGCGCGTGGGTATCCCAATCAAGGATCTGAAGGAAATCAACAAGCAGATGACCAACGGCGAAGCCAAGGCTCGCCGCGCCAAGCGCGACATGATCGAGGCCAACCTGCGTCTGGTGATTTCCATCGCCAAAAAATACACCAACCGTGGTTTGCAATTCCTCGATCTGATCCAGGAAGGTAACATCGGCCTGATGAAGGCCGTGGATAAGTTCGAATACCGTCGCGGCTACAAGTTCTCGACCTACGCGACATGGTGGATACGTCAGGCCATCACCCGTTCCATCGCCGATCAGGCGCGCACCATCCGTATTCCGGTGCATATGATTGAGACCATCAACAAGATGAACCGCATCTCGCGCCAGATTCTGCAAGAGACCGGGCTGGAAGCCGATGCCGCGACCTTGGCCGTGAAGATGGAAATGCCGGAAGACAAGATTCGCAAAATCCTCAAGATCGCCAAAGAGCCAATCTCGATGGAAACGCCGGTGGGCGACGACGACGATTCGCATTTGGGCGACTTCATCGAAGACGGCAACACCTTGGCGCCGGTGGAAGCGGCGGTTTACGACAGCCTGCGCAACGTGACCAAAGACATTCTGGACTCGCTCACCGCGCGCGAAGCCAAAGTGTTGCGCATGCGCTTCGGTATCGAAATGAACACCGACCACACGCTGGAAGAAGTGGGTAAACAGTTCGATGTGACGCGCGAACGTATTCGTCAGATCGAAGCAAAAGCATTGCGCAAGTTGCGTCACCCTTCGCGTTCGGAAAAGCTGAAAAGCTTCCTCGACGGCGAGGAGTAAAGTCTCGGGCCCTTAGCTCAGTTGGTTAGAGCAGAGGACTCATAATCCTTTGGTCCGCGGTTCAAGTCCGCGAGGGCCCACCATAAAGCAGTACCAAGCAGTCCAAGAAAATCCAGAAAACCCGCATAGTTAATAGCTTTGCGGGTTTTTTGTTGCCGGTAACGTCCAGAGCTAAGGGAATACATAGCTGTTATTTCAGTCCTGTCCGGTGATGCGAGTTTAAGCACATAGTAACTATCTGAATTCAATTTACTAAATGCCCTATTTTTTTGTAACCGATTTCAACTTACAGCAGACTTCTGCCATTTGTCTGGAGTCTGGATATGCACGCAGGGAAACTGGTGTTCGCTCAATTGATGGCGCACCTGCCATTGCATACATTCCGTCAGTGCGTAGCCAACTATCCAAGTCGATATCCGGCGCTTACGTTTTCACATCTCGATCAATTCCTCTGCCTGGCCTTCGCGCAGCTTACGTACCGCGAGAGCCTGCGCGACATCGAAACCTGTCTGCGCGCGCACCAGGCCAAGCTCTATCACTTGGGCATCCGAGGCAACATCGCCAAGAGCACGCTCGCCGATGCCAACGAATCACGCGATTGGCGCATCTATCAGGATTTCGCGCTCAGCCAAATCAAAGTGGCACGCAAACTCTATTCGCAAGACCGCTTTGCCGTGGAGCTGGAACAGACAGTCTACGCACTCGATACCACGACGATCGACCTGTGCTTGAGCGTTTTTCCTTGGGCTCACTTTCGCCAAGCCAAAGCTGCGGTCAAGATGCATACGCTGCTCGACCTGCGCGGCAATATTCCAACCTTCATTCACGTAAGCTCCGGCAAGATGCACGAGGTCAATGTGCTCGACATCCTGATACCCGAAGCTGGCAGCTTTTACATCATGGATCGGGGCTTCACCGATTTCGCTCGTTGGTTCACCTTGCATCAAGCGCAGGCGTTCTTCGTGATTCGTGGCAAATCCAATCTGCTCTTTCGTCGCGTTTACTCGCGCGCCGTGGACAAGTCCACTGGACTGCGTTGCGATCAGACCATCGTGTTGACGGCACCGAAGGCTCGCCGCGATTACCCACAGCATCTGCGACGCATCAAATTCTACGATGCAGAACACGACAGGCATCTGGTGTTTCTGACCAACAATTTCGACTTGCCTGCGCTGACCATTGCCAAGCTTTATCGTTGCCGCTGGCAGGTCGAACTATTCTTCAAATGGATCAAACAACATCTTCGGATCAAGAAGTTTTACGGCACCACCGAGAACGCAGTCAAAACACAAATCTGGATTGCCATCACCGTTTACGTCTTGGTCGCTATCGTCAAGAAGCGCCTCAACTCCGAGGCTTCGCTCTACACAATATTACAGATTTTAAGCCTCACCCTTTTCGAGAAAACACCGCTCGATCAACTGCTTAAAAACATGGAGCCGCAAATGGATACGCCGCAAGACAATAACCAAATGAATCTATTCAATTAAATGTACGGACACCAATG
>WSYA01000056.1 GCA_009773615.1 Gallionellaceae bacterium | reverse complement strand
GTGATCCGTTCAGGTTGCGCTGAGCGTTCAGGGAAGCGAGGTTGGTGTTGATATATGAGGGCATTTTAATTCTCCTTTTACTCTGTTTTCGTATCCGGCTTTTTTACCGTTTACTTCGATTCGGCTGTTTTTATCGGGCACATCAACCGCCGTTAGATTGCTTATCGGAGTCTTTGGAGAAAACTTTAGTATTGGTAGAAAATTTATTTGGAAATGCGCTCAACAAGCTGGCGCGGCTCGTAATCAGCCACGCCAACAGTACCTAAAAGTATAGCTTTCATTTGTTCTTATACTTCTCGACAACCTCAGCCTTCATGCGGTAGCTGGCGCTTCCCATATTAGTGTCGGAAGGAAATACCTCCAATACGCCACTGATCCAGATAGCGTCCATGCTTTTAAAATTCTTCAGCGGAAACACGTGAATGATCTGGTTGGAGGGCGGCGGCGGAACATGGATGCATCCGCCGAAATAGGGGACCGCAGAAATTCGGAAATCTGGTGATGCGCCTCTTCGAACGGTACGATGAAGCCGGGAATGCGGATGCGCGCGCGGGTCGGAGTCTTCCATCTTGCTCAAGTCGAGCTTCTGAAAATCTTTCGTCGGGTCCCAGGCATCGAGAATTTCCGCTGGCATGACCTCAGACACACATGGGCAAGCTGGCACATTCAAGACGGTACCCCACAGCACGTATTGCAGGAATTGGGCGGGTGGTCAGGGATATGGTGCAGAGATATGCGCACCTATCCAATGAGCATCTTGCACAATGGGTTGATCGCAGGCCAGCAGTTTTGCCTGAAATCGTACCGGAAAGTGGTACATTTTTACTACAGGTAATAAGCAAGGCAAAAGGCTTTCTGCCTAACTTATTGTTTATGTGGCGCGCTCGGCGGGAGTCGAACCCACGACCCTTGGCTTCGGAAACCAATACTCTATCCAGCTGAGCTACGAGCGCTTTTAACGGCGCGCAGTATAGCGTTTTTTCGCATGCCCCGCCCTCGCCGTTTGCCGCAAAAAAATGTTATCGTGCGCACTATGAATTTCGTCAATCCCAGCCCCGAAGACATCTGCAAGTTACTGCGCGAAGTGCGCAGTGTGGCAGTCATCGGGCTTTCGCCTAATGCATCGCGCCCCAGTTTTCGCGTAGCACAGGCTCTGCAGGGTTTCGGCTATCGTATATTTCCCGTACGCCCTTTGGTGGATGAGGTGTTGGGCGAGAAGGCTTATCCCGATCTGGAAAGTTTGCCCGAAGTGCCGGACATCGTGGATGTGTTCCGCGCACCGGAGCATGTGCCCGCCATCGTGGACAGCTGCATCAAGCTGGGCATCAAAAATCTGTGGCTGCAAGACGGCGTAGTGCATGAGGCGGCAGCGCTGCGCGCGCAGCAGGCGGGCATCACGGTGGTGATGGATCGTTGCATGTTTCGTGACCACGTTCAGTTGTGCAATGCTTGAACACAAGCACGTATAATCGCCCCCTATTGAACGGACGGCTCTAAAAGCATGCTTCTCAAATTTACCAAAATGCACGGTGCTGGCAACGATTTCGTCGTGCTGGATGGTGTGCATCAGCACCTTCATCTCACGCCGGAGCAACTGCGTCTATTGGCAGACCGCCACTTCGGCGTGGGCTGCGACCAGATATTGCTGGTGGAGAAAGCGCAAAATCCCGACGTGGATTTCCGCTACCGCATCTTCAATGCCGACGGCGGCGAAGTGGAACAGTGCGGCAACGGCGCGCGCTGCTTCGTGCGCTATGTGCATGACCATAAGCTCACGTCCAAACGCGAAATACTGGTAGAAACCCAAAGCGGCGTGATTTCACCCCGTTTGACCGACGACGGGCGCGTCACTGTCAACATGGGCTCACCTATTATTGATCCGGCACGCATTCCCTTCGTCAGCGATAACGATGATCCTGTTCAAACGCTTGATGTAGCAGGCACTATCATCGAGATCAGCGCGGTGTCGATGGGTAATCCGCATGCGGTGCAACTGGTCGCCGATGTGGAGACTGCGCCCGTAGACACGCAAGGCCCGCTGATCGAGCGCCATACGCGTTTTCCCAAACGCGTAAATGCGGGCTTCATGCAGATCGTGGATCGCAGCCACATCAAGCTGCGCGTGTTTGAACGCGGCGCAGGCGAGACTTTATCCTGCGGCACGGGCGCCTGTGCTGCCGTGGTCGCGGGCATACGCCGTGGCCTGCTGGACGAGACTGTGCATGTCGCCACGCATGGCGGCACGCTCACCATCAGTTGGGCGGGCGGGCAAACGCCGGTGCTGATGACCGGGCCGGCAATAAGCGTTTTTGAAGGTGAAATAATTTTATAAAAGGCAGACATGAAAGCTGAAGACGTCGCAAATTATCTACAAGAAAATCCGGCTTTTTTCGAAGCCTACGCGCAGATGTTGTCCGATATTGTCATCCCGCATCCCTACGGCGGGCGCACTATTTCGCTGAGCGAGCGCCAGATGCTCACGTTGCGCGAGCGCGTAAAGGATCTGGAAAAAAAGCTGCACGAGTTGCTAGAATTCGCCAAAGAGAATGATGGCCTGCAAAATAAACTGCATCAATTCACGCTGGCGTTATTCAATGCACATGATTTGCCCGGCCTGCAGTACGCTGCCATGAGCAGTCTGCGCGATATTTTCAGCGTACCTCATGCCGCGATCCATCTGTGGAAGGAACAGCCTCCCATTTGCGTGCATCAACCCGTACTAGATACCGCCAAATGGTTCGGCGAAGCCGAGCCGCATCTGCGCTCGTTCGCCTACATGCCGCTACGTGCGAATGGCCAAACTATCGGCATACTTATCATCGCCAGCGAAGATGCCCAGCGTTTCTATCCCGAGATGGGCACGATTTTCTTGCAGCGCATCGCCGATATCGTCGGTGCGGCGTTGAGCCAACATCTCTAATGCCTGAGGTTGCCGAACAAACACCTGCCGTATTGCAAGGCTACCTCGCCTACCTGAACAACGAGCGCAACTATTCCCCGCTGACCGCCGAGAACTACGCGCGCGACATTCGCCGTTTGTTCGCGCTCGCCGGGGCGACACCGCTACCCGATTTAAAAAGTCATCATATTCGCCGTTTCATCGCGCAATTGCACAGCAGCGGCTTGGGCGGGCGCACGCTGGCGCGCGTGCTTTCCTCCTGGCGCGGATTTTTTTCTTACCTGATGCGCGACCACGCCTGCCAGAGCAACCCCTGCGTCGGACTGCGACCCCCCAAATCGCCCAAGACTTTGCCGCATGCGCTGTCGCCCGATGAGGCCGTGCATCTGGTGGAGATGGCTGTCGAGTCGCCGATTGATGCGCGCGACAAGGCAATGTTCGAACTGCTCTATTCCTCCGGCCTGCGGTTGGCCGAATTAGTGGGTCTCGACCCCATCGACATGGATTTTTCCGACGCCTCGGTGCGCGTCACCGGCAAAGGCAACAAGACGCGCATCGTGCCGCTGGGCAGCCATGCCGTCAACGCATTGCAAGCATGGCTCACGGTGCGCGCGCAAGTCGCCAAGCCTGACGAGACCGCGCTGTTCGTGGGCAAAAACGGCGCACGCATTTCGCCGCGCACAGTGCAACTGCAACTGCGCAAATGCGGCATCAAACAAGGCATCACCAGCGGCGTGCATCCGCACCTGCTGCGCCACTCGTTTGCCACGCATGTGCTGCAATCCTCCGGCGATCTGCGCGCGGTGCAGGAGATGCTGGGACACGCCAGCATCTCCACCACGCAGGTTTACACCCATCTCGACTTTCAATATCTTTCCAAAATTTACGATAGCGCACATCCGCGTGCCAAGAAAAAATCATGACTACTCCGAAACCAAAATCTCATTCGACCCCACACCGTCAATCACAAGGCGGCAAAGATTTTCGCAACCGCGTAAAGCACAACAAGCAGACAGCCTCCACGCCCACAGCTCAGAGTACTCCACGCATCGGCAGCCCCTCTGCCAAACCCGGCATCGTTCTCAAAGATGGTCGCGAGAAGTCTTTGCAGCGCCGTCACCCTTGGATATTTTCCGGCGCAATTGAATGCATCGACGGCGCACCTCCCAGCGGCACCACCGTGCCGGTGTGCGATGCAGCAGGAAGCTTTCTCGCTTGGGCAGCCTATAACACCGATTCGCAAATCACCGCACGTGTGTGGTCGTGGCGCGAAGAGGATGTCGTCGACAAAGCGTTTTTCCGCAGCCGTATCGCCGATGCTTTAGCTGCGCGCCGCACACTCGGCTTGAGCCGCGACAGCGACGGCATGCGCATCATCCACGGCGAATCGGATGGACTGCCCGGCCTCATCGTGGATAAATACGGCGATGTTATCGTGATGCAACTGGGCAGCGCAGGCCCCGAACATTGGCGCGACACCTTGGCCGATATTTTGCAGGAACTATGTGCGCCCGTTTGCATCTACGAACGCTCCGATTCCGATGGCCGCGAACGCGAAGGCTTGTCTGCGCGCAACGGCATTGTGCGCGGTATGTTGCCCGAACACGTTGAAGTTACCGAACACGGATTGCGCTTTGCCGTGGATGTGGCCACCGGACAAAAAACCGGCTACTACCTCGACCAGCGCGACAACCGCGCTTTGACCGGCACACTGGCGCAGGACAAAGACGTGCTCAACTGCTTCTGCTACACCGGCGGCTTCTCGCTCTACGCATTGCGCGGCGGTGCAAAATCAGTGCTCTCCATCGACTCTTCGCAGGAAGCTTTGCAACTTGCGCAAGCCAATGTGAAATTGAACGGACTCGACGCATCGCGCGCCGAGTGGCAATGCGCCGACGTGTTCGAAGCCCTGCGCAAACTGCGCGATCAGAACAGAAAATTCGACCTCATCGTGCTTGACCCGCCCAAGTTTGCCCCCACTGCCGCCTTCGCCGAAAAAGCCGCGCGTGCCTACAAGGACATCAACCTGCTCGGCTTCAAACTGCTGCGTCCGGGCGGCTTGCTGTTTACCTACTCCTGTTCGGGCGGCATCAACGACGACTTGTTTCAGAAGATCATCGCTGGTGCCGCACTGGATGCGGGAGTTGATGCACAGATCGTGAAGTGGCTGCACGCGGCACCGGATCATCCGGTGTTGCTAAGTTTTCCGGAGGGGGCGTATTTAAAGGGGTTAGTGCTGAAGGTGGCCTAGCCGGGGATCAAACATTGTCGCTTGCCAACGACTCAGCGTTCGTTTGACTGTGATAGCAAAGCATGAAGAATAGTTGTTGGTTTGGTTCAATCTCGTCATAATTTCGAACGTCTTTCTAGCGCTACTTTTTAACGATGACACGCTCTGAGCTTATCGACTGCGCAGCAGGCAAATTTCTGCGGCCGTTGTCCTTCATGTTTCTGTCTGCATTGCCAATGGTTCCGGCAAGTGCACTTTGCGAAGAATCGGACTGGAGCATCGGAGGGTACGGCGGCCAATATTACCATTCTGAGCCAGCCGGATTATTAACCAATCAGAACGCAACATTCCTTGATCAATATATTGTCGCTTTTACTGCAACGAAAACGGTCTGGCGTGCCGAACTGCTGCCGTTATCTTTGGAAATTGACGGCATGGTTGGCCAGCAGTTCGGCTTGGCATCTTTGAGTGAAATAGGCATCGCGCCTGTCCTCCGCTGGAGCAGTTTTCCATGGAGAGAATCACTGCAAACCGATTTTCGTTTTGCCCCTTTGGGGGCCTCATACACAACATCGGTAAGCCCGTTGGAGCGCGGCTTTGATGGCAACGGTAGCCGCGCTCTAAACCTGCTGTTGATCGAATTTGCTTTTTCACTTCCCCGGATGAAATCGAAGGAAGTTTTTATGCGGCTGCACCATCGTTGCGACATATACGATTTGCTGAATAAGTATGGCGCCAACGGTGAAGATTTTCTTGTCTTCGGGTACAGACGCCATTTTTGAAAAATAGCGTCCAATAGCACACCTTCAGTAACCTCCGCCGGCGCGGCAATATTGCACTACATCCGAATCACTTCCAACCCCGCGCTTTCCCAAGAAAGAATGCCACCCTTTATATTGCTGACCTGGCTGTAACCGGCTTCTTTCAGTTGAGAGACTGCCTGTGCCGATCTGCGTCCGGAGCGGCACATCACCACGGTAGGTTTATCTTTGTAAGCCGCGATTTCCTGTAGGCGCGAATTCAACTGTCCCAGCGGAATCAGCTTCGCATCCGGCGCATGCAGCGCCGAATATTCGTCCGGTTCGCGCACATCCAGCAGCAAAGCTCCCTGTTTGTTCATGCTTTGCGCCTGCTTGGCATCCACACCGTCGGCCGCCTGAAGTTGCTGAAACCCGAATACCGCAGCAAGCGCTAGCGCCGCCATCCAGAATATTTTGTTTGATTTCATTTTTTCGCCTTGATATAAGAATTTCGGATAAAAATCATCAGCCCAACTGATATGCGGGGAACCCGCCTTGCACCCAGCCCATCATCCCGCCGCGCAGGTTGTACACGTTGGCAAAACCCTGTTGCTGAAGGAACAGGCAGGCCTGTGCGGAACGCGCGCCGCTGCGGCACACGATGACTAGCTTTTCTTCCTTGGATAAGTCTTGCATCTTAGCGGGCAGCGCGTGCAGAGGAAGGGCTTCCGCTTTAGGCACCGTACCCATCGCGATCTCTTCCATTTGTCGCACGTCGATTACGCGCAGCACGTGATTTGCATCATTCACCCACTGGGCAAATTCGGACACATTCACTTCTTTGATCATATTTGTAAACATTGTTGTGGCTCCTTAAAAAAGAATGTTTTTATATTAGCACATTCTTATATTCAAGCAAGCCATCGAAGGGAGGGTCGGGTTACCGGTAGTTGTCCGGCGAGGCTGGTAGGCCACCGGACTATTTCCCCGGCAGCACCATCCCACATCAACTATCCAGCGCTGACATCCTGCAGCAACTGATCCGCCGTCTCTGCCAGCAGCGCGACATCCAGCGTGCCGATACATTGTTCGGCGACGTCGATTCCGTTGAATACGGCGGGACGATCTTCTTCGGCGATCTCCCAGATACCTGTCTCATCGCCTTTCTCGCGCACACGCTGGAGCACTTCGATTGCGGCATCCAGCAGTTCGACTGCGTTCTGAATCTTGGTTTGATGTCGCACCAGAGCGGTACGCACGACCGAGATGGCGGCGGCCAATCTGCCGAAAGCGTTGACGTTGAATTGTCCGAGACACGCAGCTTGATAGGCGGTATGCATATCCATCGCGTAGATGTCTTTCAATCCGGCGGTGACGGGAACACGCAGCAGGTTTCGTTTTTTCATTTTATTAGTTTTTTTTCAAGATCAGGCATTATCAGCGCACGCTGACATAAGGTTTAAATCCCAATCGTGCTTTCAATTTCGTGGCGGCGGCACGTGCGGCATCCTGCGTGGCGAAGGGCCCCAGATGCACTCGCGCCAAGCCGTCTTTTTCGAACAAGGTAAGCGACTTTTCTTCGGTGCCCAACTTCGAACGCATCTTGGCCAGAAAGCTTTCTGCACCCTGCGGCGATTTAAACGCGCCAAGTTGCAGGAAAACTTTGCCGCCCCCAACGGCAGGAGGAGCCGGGGCGGGCACTTCCGGCACCACCACGACTGGAGGAGTAGGCTCCACTGGCAATGGCTCCATCTTGACCGGGGTCGTAAGCACCGCTGAAACCATCGGTGATTCAGTACCGTCTACTGCGATACTTTCAACTTCGACTTCTGCACTGCCGTTATTGATGATGCCCAACTTGTGCGCTGCGGTGTAAGAAAGGTCGATGATGCGATCATGCAAGAACGGCCCGCGATCATTCACGCGCACGATCACCGATTTCTTGCTCGCGACATGGGTGACGCGCGCGTAGCTCGGGATGGGCAGCGTGGGGTGGGCGGCGGTCATCCCATACATATCGTATATCTCGCCGATGGAAGTGCGCTGGCCGTGGAATTTTTTGCCATACCAGGAGGCGATACCGACTTCTTTGTAATTGCCGGGAGCGTCGAGCGGCTTGTAGGTCTTGCCCAGCGCGGTGTACTCGCGGTTGGCATAGCGGTGTAGCGGCTCCGCCTTGGGTACTGCATCGGAAATGTCGTCCAGATTGGGCGGCGCTTCGGCGCCGGGTCCATCGCCTGCCAGATACCCTCCGCTACCTGTTTGCTCGGGTGCGCTTACCGCTGCAACCGTCGGACTAGGCGCTGTCTGGGGCGCATTGCTGCTTGGCCCCGAGGCTATATCCACAATTGGCGCGGCAGACTTTGCGGACTTGTCAGCGGGCGAGGTAGCGCACGCGGCCAAAGTAAGAGTTGCGAGGGCCAATAAAGCGGTCTGCTTATGCATCGTTGTGCTCCTTATGTTTTAACCAATTGCTTGTGAGAATGAACGCTCATTAGCATACCAAATCCGAGCAGCAAGGTGAGCATGGATGTGCCGCCGTAGCTCACCAGCGGCAACGGCACGCCGACCACGGGCAGGATGCCGCTGACCATGCCCATGTTGACGAAGGCATAAGTAAAGAAGGTCAGCGTGATGCTGCCCGCCATCAGCCGCGTGAAATAAGTCGAGGCATTCGCGGTGATGACAAAACCGCGACCAATCACGAAGATATACAAGCCCAGCAAAATGAGATTGCCGAGGAATCCGAATTCTTCGGACCAGACCGCGAAAATAAAGTCGGTGGTGCGTTCCGGCAAGAAGTCCAAATGGGTTTGCGTACCGTTCAAATAGCCTTTGCCCAACAGGCCGCCCGAGCCGACCGCGATCATCCCCTGGATGGTGTGATAACCCTTGCCCAGCGCGTCTTGCGAAGGATCGAGCAACATGAGGATACGGTGGCGCTGGTAATCGTGCAGCATCGACCACAGGAACGGTGCGCTGGCTGCGGCGATGACCGCCATCCCCAACATGATGCGCCAGCTCAATCCCGCCAGAAATAAAACGTAAAACCCGCTCGCGCCGATCAGCACGGACGTACCCAGATCGGGCTGGCGCGCGATCAGCGCCACCGGAAGCAGCAACAGCAACGCTGCGACGAAGTAATTCTTCAGGGTGAGGGTGGCTTCATGCTTTTCAAAATACCAAGCCATCATCAGCGGCACGGCGATCTTCATCAACTCGGAAGGCTGGATGGTGGCGATGCCGATGTTCAACCAGCGCCGCGCGCCGTGGCTGATATCTCCGAACAGCGCCACGCAGACCAACAACACCATACCCAGTATGTAAATCGGAACCGCGCTGCGCATCAGATAATGCAGCGGCATATTGGCCACGATCCACATCGCGGCAAACGCCACGAGAATATTGACGAACTGACCGAGGACACGCACCCAATTTCCGTCGCTGGCGCTATATATCAACACCAGACTGAGCAGCATCAACAGACTGATCGACAGCAACAATATCGGGTCGAGATGCGCCATAAAACGACGCTGCAACTCTCTTTTGGTCAGCATAAGCGCACTCACTTTCGATCAGTCATTTTCGACCCCTTCTTTGTCCAGCCCACTCTCCAGCGGTTTTGGAATGATGCCGAGCAGATAATAATCCAGCACCTTGCGCGCGATCGGCGCGGCAGTGGAACCGCCGTGCCCGCCGTTTTCCGCCAACACGGCCAAGGCGATGCGCGGCTTGTCGGCAGGGGCAAAAGCGATGAACCATGCATGGTCGCGATTGTATTCGGAGATCTTGCTGGCATCGTATTTTTCGCCCTGCTTCATGCCGACCACCTGCGCCGTTCCTGTTTTGCCGGCCATGCGATAAAGCGCTCCGGCACTCGCTCCGGCTGCCGTTCCGCCGGGCTTGGTAACCGCTTCCATGGCGCGCTTCACCAGATCGATATTTTCCGGTTTGATGTGCAGGTCAAAAACAGACTGGGGCGCAACATCGGGCGCGTTGACATTGGAACGTTGAATCTGCTTGACGAAGTGCGGCTTAAAAGCGATACCATCATTTGCCAGCGTAGCCGTAGCCGTAGCCAGCTGTAGCGGAGTGACCAAGTTATAGCCCTGCCCGATACCCACCGACACGGTGTCGCCCGCATACCAAGGCTGCTTGTAGCGCCTCATTTTCCATTGCTGTGAAGGAATCAAGCCGGAAACTTCGCCTTCCATATCCACGCCGGTCTTCTTGCCGAAACCGAACCCCGTCAAATATTCGTGGATTCTGTCTATGCCCAATTCGGTGGCCAAACCGTAGTAATAAGTGTCGCAGGAAATAACGATGGACTTGAACATGTCCACGCGGCCATGCCCGCCCTGTTTCCAATCGCGATACTGGTGACGGTTGCCGGGCAAAGTATAGTAACCGGGGTCGCTGATGGTATAGCTCGGCGTGCGTTCGTTATAGTTCAATCCCGCCAATGCCATGAAAGGCTTGATGGTCGAACCCGGCGGATATTGGCCGCGCAACGCGCGGTTGTTAAGCGGGACATCGGGCGAATTATTGAGCGCTTCCCAGTTCTCCGTATCAATACCGTCGATGAACAGATTGGGGTCGTAACCCGGTTTGCTGACGAAGGCGAGAATGTCACCATTAGTCGGGTCGATTGCCACCAGAGCGCCGCGATAGTTTCCGAAAGCCTGCTCAGCCACCTCCTGTAGTTTTGCATCCAGTGTCAGCATCAGCGTGTTACCGGACTTCGGCGCGATGCGCGACAAAGCACGCACAGCGCGTCCTCCGGCATCCACTTCCACCTGGTCGAAACCGGTGGTGCCATGCAACTCTTTTTCGTAACTTTGCTCAAGGCCGGTTTTGCCGATGTAGTCCGAGCCCAGATAATTTGACGCGATGTCTTCTTGCTCCAGCTGGTCGACATCTTTTTCGTTGATACGGCCGATATAGCCGATCAGATGTGATGTCCCCTGACCGTAAGGATACTCGCGGAACAGGCGCGCTTTGATTTCCACCCCGGGAAAACGGTAACGTTGCGCCGCGAAACGCGCGACCTCTTCATCGCTCAGCCGATTGCGTATCGGCAAGGTATCGAAGTTGCGGCTCTCGGCCAGCAACTTTTTAAAACGTTTGCGGTCTTTGGGTTGAATATCCACCAGCGTGGACAATTCATTGATGGTCGCTTCCAGATCGACCACTTTGCGCGATGCGATCTCCAAGGTGTAGCCGGAATAATTGCGCGCCAGAACGATGCCGTTGCGATCCAAGATCAAGCCCCGGTTGGGAACCACAGGAACAACCGCGATGCGGTTGCTTTCCGCCAAAGTCTGGAAATAGTCGTGCTTGATGACCTGCAGATAAATAAAACGCGCCAGCAAGATCAGCAACATGACCAGCACGAGGCTGAGACTGAGCATCAGGCGAAAACGGAAATAATAGATTTCGCGCTGATGGTTCTTCAGCTCGACATGGCGTTTCATAGTTCGTTCGGATCAGACCAGGGGCGGCGCAACGTTTGCAACAGTATAGTCATCGGTATCCACAGTGCGGCGGATACCACACAACCGAGGAAGTATTCCCACGCGATAAAACCGCGCACCTGCCAATGTACAGCGGCATAGGCGGCATAGCTGATCAACAGCAGCGGAAATACCTGCATGGTCTGCTGGCGCAGATCGAACATCTGGATGCGGCGGTGCAATACGATACCGCCGAATGCCAGCACCGCATAAGCCAGCGCATGCTGGCCGAACAAACTGGCATCGGCCACATCGGCGCAGATGCCCACCATCCAGGCGATGCCGATACCCACGCGGTGAGGTTTATGCGTGCACCAGTAGAGCAACACCAATGCCACAAAATCCGGCCTCAACACCAAGGCCCAGCCGCTCCACGGCAACCAGTTCAACAGGATCGCCCCGAACAGGCTCAGCGCAATAAACAGACCGTTGGCCGGCAGCAGAAATTCCTGGTCTTTTGGAAGATCGGCGCTCATGGAGTTTTCCGTTTATTGATGTTTTTGGATTTTTCATCTGTCGTCGCCTCGGGTTCGGGACGCGGCGGCAATTGCGGCTGCCCCGATACGATCAGCAGATAACGATGCCTGTCTACCCCCGCCATCGGCACACAAGTAATACGCGCAAAAGGATAGGCTGGGTCGCGTTCTATCTTGATGACTTTGGCTACAGGCAAACCCGCAGGATAAGTGCCGTCGATACCCGAGGTTACCAGCTCATCACCGGTCTGGATGTCCGAACTCACGGGCATGTAGCGCAGTGCCAGTTCGTTGATATCACCGGAACCGAACACCACGGCGCGTATGCCGTTGCGCAGGATCTGCACCGGCACGGCATGATCCTTGTCGGTCACCAAAGTCACCTCGGACAACCACGGATAGACGCGGGTGACTTGTCCGACAATACCGATATCGTCCATCACCACCTGGCCCGGTTGCACATTGGCTTGCGTACCCTTGCTCACGAACAGTTTGCGTTTGAAGATGTCGCGCTCGACGTAAACAATCTCCGCCATCTGCATCGGATAGTTCACGCGCTGCGGCACTTCGAGCAGCTTATGCAGTTGTGCATTTTCCGCTTGCACCACTTGCAGCAGATTCAACTGCGTTGTATCCACGCTGTGCTGCTCGCGCAGACGCGAATTTTCCTGGATCAGGTGACCCTGCGTTTCAAAATAGGTGGAAACGGATTGCCACGCCATACCTGGCAAGGTAGACAGACGCTGGAAGGGGTAGATCAGAACCGAAACGACGGTGCGCGTGGACTCGAGATATTTGAAGCGCGCATCGACGAACAGCAGCAGCAGGGAAAGCACAACGAAGAACACCAAGCGCACAAGGGCGCTTGGGCCGCGATTAAAAAAGCGGAAGGAACGTGTGCTGTCCAAAGGGTGGCCGGGAGATCAATCGCTAGCGAAGATGCTGCTGAACTTATCCATTCTCTCCAGCGCCTTGCCGGAACCGCGCACCACACAGGTGAGCGGATCGTCGGCAATAACCACAGGCAATCCGGTTTCTTCCATGAGCAAACGGTCGATGTCGCGCAACAACGCACCGCCGCCAGTGAGCACCATGCCCTTGCTGGCGATGTCCGCACCCAGTTCCGGCGGAGTTTGTTCCAGAGCGGTCTTCACCGCGCTGACGATACTATTGAGAGGATCGGTCAGCGCTTCGAGAATTTCGTTGCTGGAAATGGTAAAGCTGCGCGGCACGCCTTCGGCCAGATTACGACCGTTCACTTCCATCTCGCGCACTTCGCTACCGGGGAACGCGGAGCCGATTTCTTTTTTGATCTGCTCGGCGGTGGTTTCGCCGATCAGCATGCCGTAGTTGCGACGGATGTAATTGATGATGGCTTCGTCGAACTTGTCACCGCCGACGCGCACGGAGCCGGAGTACACCGCACCGCCCAGAGAAATAACGCCCACTTCGGTGGTACCGCCGCCGATGTCTACCACCATCGAGCCGGTCGCATCTTCCACCGGCAAGTCCGCGCCGATCGCTGCCGCCATCGGCTCTTCGATCAATTCAACGCGGCGCGCACCGGCACCGAATGCCGATTCGCGAATCGCACGGCGCTCAACCTGGGTGGAGCCGCACGGCACGCAAATGACGATGCGCGGGCTGGGAGTAAAGATGCTGGACTTGTGTACACGGCGGATAAACTGCTTGAGCATCTGCTCGGTGACGGTAAAGTCGGCGATCACACCGTCCTTCATCGGGCGAATCGCGGTGATGTTGCCGGGTGTGCGGCCCAGCATCTGCTTCGCCGCCAGACCGACCTGCTGAATTACTTTCTTGCCATTGGGGCCGCCTTCTTGACGGATCGCCACTACCGACGGCTCGTTCAACACGATGCCCTGACCGCGCGCCCAGATCAATGTATTGGCAGTACCCAGGTCGATGGCCAGATCGTTGGAAAAGTAACCGTTAAAGTAATTCAACATATTTCGTGCCTCAAATGTAGAAGGGATGCGTCTCTAAAGTCGTTTATGATAACCTATTAAGATCGTTTTGATAAAGCGTTACACCACCATGTCTTTAAGCACAGCCGACGTAGAAAAAGTCGCCCGCCTCGCCCGTTTGGCGATGACCGGACAAGAGATCCAAACCGCGCAAGCGCAGCTTTCCAACATTTTCGGTTTAATCGCCGAGATGCAGGCCGTCGACACCACGGGTATAGCCCCCATGTCGCACAGCCAGGATTTAAGCCAACGCCTGCGCGAGGACATAGTCACAGAAGCCAATCAGCGCGAGGCTTTTCAAGCCATCGCCCCGCAAACCGAGGCGGGCTTGTACCTCGTCCCGCAGGTCATCGAGTAAACAGTATGTTCAATTCCTCATTACGCCAACTCGGCGACGCCCTGCGCGCCAAAAAAATCTCCAGCGTCGAACTCACGCAGAGCTATCTCGACCGCATCGCCCAGCATAATCCGCAGCTCAACGCGTTTATCACGTTGAACCCGCAAACCTCGCTGGCACAGGCGCGCGCGGCCGATGCCCGCTTGGCTTCCGGCAAGGCCGATGCGCTCACCGGCATTCCCATCGCGCAGAAAGACATCTTCTGCGCCAAGGGCTGGCTCACCACCTGCGGCTCGAAGATGCTGCACAATTTCGTCTCACCCTATGACGCGCATGTCATTTCGCAATTCAACAACGCGGGCGCGATCAACCTCGGCAAGACCAACATGGACGAATTCGCCATGGGCTCGTCCAACGAAACTTCGTATTACGGCACTGTAAAAAATCCGTGGGACACGGCGCGCGTGCCCGGCGGCTCCTCCGGCGGCACGGCAGCAGCGGTGGCCGCGCGCCTGTGCGCTGCGGC
>WSYA01000055.1 GCA_009773615.1 Gallionellaceae bacterium | reverse complement strand
TGTGCAGTGCGCTTTGTGATCCGTTCAGGTTGCGCTGAGCGTTCAGGGAAGCGAGGTTGGTGTTGATATATGAGGGCATTTTAATTCTCCTTTTGACTCAAATGGCACAGCTAGATATTTCTTCTTACTTTGGCGTGTGCATTTTAAATAGCCACATTAACCTCGGATAAGACTGTTATCGGAGTCTTTGGGGGAAACTTAAGTGCTGGCTGAGAGTTTATATTGGGTGGCTATTCGCTGATGCCGTAACGCCGCAACTCTGCGCGACATTGCGCATAGTCCGGGCAGGTACTTTCCACGACTCGCCAGAATGCGGCGGAGTGATTCATTTCAACGAGGTGGGCGAGTTCGTGTACCACGACGTAATCGATCAGGTGCAGCGGCATCTTGACCAGTTGCCAGTTGAGCCGCACGCCGCCGCGCGAGGTACAGCTGCCCCATTGGGTGCGCGCCGACGAGAGTTTGAGTTGTTTGGGCATCACCTGCATGAGCGGGGCGTAGTGCGCCACGCACTCCGCGAACACCCGTTCGGCTTCGCGCCGGTACCACTGTGTGACGACTTTCTCGATTTTTATCTCATCGGTCGTATCCACAACATGGATATGCAGTTGTCCGCCGCGCAATTGCGGAGGCGAGGCGAATAGGGCGGGGATGATACGCAGCGTGATGATTTCGCCGCGAAAGGCTAATTTCTCGCCGTCCAGCCACTGCGGTGCGGCGGTTTTTTTTGATTGCCAACTGCCGAGTTTCTCGACGACCCAATCGGCTTTTTCATTGAGTACGCTGTGCAGCCATTTCTCGGAGGCGCGCAACGGCATGTTGACGGTAAGGCCCCGATCATCGATGCGCAGGCCGATGCTGCGGCGCTTGCTGCTGCGTTTGAGTGTGTAGGTGACGGGCGTTCCCGCGAGCTGGATGCTACGCTGCTCGACGGCAGGAGGCGTAATTGCTTGACGAAGTTTGTTAAGCATTGCTTTGCATGGTGCTTTATCCCGACAGTAGGATAGGTGGCTATTCCTGCACGATCTCGAAATCGTGCGTGATGTCTGCCGTCTTGCCCAGCATGATGGAGGCCGAGCAATATTTTTCCGCAGAAAGTTTGATCGCGCGTTCGACTTGCTCGTGCTGCAAATCTTTTCCGGTGACGACAAAATGAAAATGAATCTTGGTGAATACTTTTGGATCTTCGGTAGCTCTATCCGCTTGAATCTCCACTACGCAATCGTTGATTTGCTGGCGGCTTTTTTTCAGAATGTGGATCACGTCGTAAGTGGTGCAGCCACCTGTGCCCAGCAGCACCATTTCCATCGGGCGCGGGCCAAGATTGCGCCCGCCACCGTCTGCCGGGCCATCCATCAATACGGCATGACCGCTCTCGGTCTCGCCCAAGAATGAAACCTGTTCTACCCATTTGATGCGTGCTTTCATGCTGCGTCTCCCGATGATTTACATTTTCGATTTTAACCGATACCACGCCATGCCGAGCATTTCGTGCATGACGATACGGCTGCTGCCCAAGGCCGCAGCGCTTGGAATGAAGCTTAGCAAATCGGTCTGATAGCTTGTGGTGTAAGCCGTCGCTGCGGGAACGACTTCGAATCCCGCGCTTTGGAATGCGCGCGCGGAGCGGGGCATGTGCCAGGCATGGGTGACCAGATAAATGCGCTTGATGCCCGCCGCTTTGAGTATCGGGTAGCTTAACCGCGCATTTTCCAGCGTGTTGTCCGATTCGCCCTCAGCCCATTGCACCGGAACCCCGAATTCCTGCTCCAGCACCTGTTTCATTTGCCGTGCTTCAGAAAGTGTGTTGCCGAGAGGTTTTCCTCCGGTGACGAGAATGGGTTTACCCGTTTCGCGGTAGAGCTTGGCGGCATAGCGGATGCGCTGTAGGCCGGCACCACTCACTGTGTCGCCACCATATTCAGGGGCGTTGAAATAGGTGCCGCCGCCCAGCACGACGATGGCATCGGCTATTGGTTTATGCGTGTCAATGACGTGCGGTTCACCCTCTAGGTTGTGCAGCAACATCCCGGCAAAAAAAGGTGTAGAGAACAGGCACAGAAGCGCCGCGGAAGTACTGAGCAAGATGCGCGCGATGCGTGGACGTTTATGCCAGAGGAAAAGCCCGATCACCGCTAAGATAAGCAGATTTAACGGGGGCAGCAGGAACGCGCTGATGAGGTTGGTGACGAACCAGGACATGGTGTTTTGTTGGGCGAAAAAAGAACGGGCATCATACTGCATGCCCGTTTCAAGGGGGAGCGCGAATATTTTAGGTGTTTACGCCTGAGCTGTTTTCCGCATGAAGTGCTTGGCGTAGCGCTCGTTCATGCGCGCTACCGGCAACAGGATGAACAGGTCGGCACAGTTGAAATCGGGATCCCATGCCGGTTCGCCGCCGATGTAGGCGCCCAGACGCAGGTAGCCTTTGATGAGCGGCGGGATGATCACTTCCATATCCCGGTTCAGCGCTTCGAGCGGTAACGGGCAATGCGGGAACACGCGGTACTCGGACGGAGCGGCATGCAATTTGTGGATTTTGTTATACACGCTGGCGGCGTAGTGGCCGCCGTCAGCCATGCTGATGCTGGCGCAGCCGATCAGATATTCGTGGTGGTGTTTGCCGATGTAGTCGGCGAGGCCGCTCCACAACTGCGTGATGGTGGCACCGTCGCGATAATCCTGATGCACGCAAGAGCGTCCCACTTCGACCATGCGGTCGCGCAGATTGACGAGGCGGGACAGGTCGAATTCTGTTTCGGAATAATAGCCGCCCGCGATATGAGCCTGCTCCGGTGGCATGATGCGGTAAGTGCCGACCACTTTTCCGCTCTCGTTATCGCGCGCCAGCAAGTGTTCGCAATGCTTGTCGAAACGGTCTCTATCCAAGCCTTCGGCAGCGCTCGGCAGGTTTGCGCCCATCTCTTCGGCGAACACTTTATAGCGGATGCGTTGTGCTTCTTCCACTTCGGTACCGGTTCTGGCAAGGCTAACCGTTAATTTGTTATGAGGCGTTTGATGTTGCAGTTCCGGCTTGATCAAGTGGGGCATCTTCAGTCTCCTTGTGAGCGAATGAGCGAAGATTAACCTTGCGAGATTGCGCGGCAGTTACGGCAACATGAAATTTTAGTGAAAGAGCGCGAACGTGATGCGGCGGCGCGCTTCCTGCGCCAGTGCGCGGCGATTCTCTGTTGGAGTGTCAAGTGCATGGGTGGCAACGAGGCGTGCGTTGAGATCGCGACTGCACAATATTTTCCAGAGCGATTCGACGAAAGTCATGTCGTCGATATAAGCGGCATCCTGATGGTGCTGCCCGTCCTTGTTGTGATAGCGGATGGCGACCGGATAGATGGGCGCGCCCGCGTCGATGGCGGGTTGCAGCAGCGAGGAGTGGAAGTGTTTTACGTGCGAGCCGTCTGTCGTGGTTCCTTCGGGAAAAATGGCCATGCAATTTCCCTGTTGCAAGGATTCGGCAATTCGCAGGTTGGTGTGTGCCGTGTCGCTGCGCTTGCCGCGTTCGATGAATAGTGTTTGCGCGCGCGCGCAAAGCCAGCCGATGACGGGCCAGTGGCGCACTTCCGCCTTGGCTACAAAGCGCAGTGGTAATACCGCATTCAACACGATCACATCCAGCCATGAGATGTGGTTGGCAACGATCATTCCCTTGGTCACTTCTTGCAGCGACAAGGAGCCTGCCGTGCTGATGCGCACGTTCAGGATGCCGAGCAATTCCGCCGACCAGCGCCGCAGAATGCGTTTCTGATGGTGGATGTTTAAGGATGGGAAAACGATGGCGAGCATTGCGCCATAACACAAGTGCAGGACAAAGCGAGTTGTGCGAAATACGGCCAGCGCCAGCGTCAACGGAGATCGCGGCATGGCTTGTAATTCTGGCTGCTGATCAACATTCGTTTTTGGTGGTAGTTGTGCGTTGCTCGATGAATAAACTGTTTCCGGTCGTGCGTTTAGCCATTTTTTTCGCCAGCGTTGCGGCGGCAGAGACTTCGTTGTGCGAGAAATATTGCTTGGGAGCGACGGGAACCGCGCCTATGGAAAGGCTGGTGAGCGGATGGAACACCACATTGTCGTTGCGATCCACGCTTTCGTAGCCGCCCACGGCCAAATGTTCCGGGGTAAAGAGCAGTGAGGCCGCTTGTTCGAATGCGCGCAGCGATTGTTCGAGACGGGCCTTCCAGTCGCGGCTTTGCATGAGCAGGATAAAGTCGTCGCCGCCGAGATGTCCGATGAAGTCCAGCTTGGGGTCGCAGGCCCAACTCAGGACGCGTCCGGTCAGCTGGATCATTTCATCGCCTTTGTGGTAGCTGTACACATCGTTGTAGGGTTTGAAATGATCCAGGTCGCAATAGCAGGCAACGAAAGGAGTTTGGCTTTGCAGCAGACGCTCGATGTGTTGATTGATCGGTACGTTGCCGGGCAGGAGCGTGAGCGGGTTGGCATAGCGAGCTGCGGCTATTTGCATCTTGGTCAATTCACGCAGCAGGCTCTGACCCGTGGAAATTCCCAAGTAGCGCCCCTGTTCGGTGATGATGAACCCGCTGCTGAAATGATCTTCCTCCGAGTGGGACAGGAAGTGGCTAAGCTCTTCGATGGGCATCTCTTTGTCAACGAGCAAAGGCGACGGTTGCATGAAAAGTTCACAGGGTTTTCTTCCGTGGAGTTCGCGCTGGAACGGACGGGAAAATATATTCAGGAAGTTGGAGCGCTGGATGAGTCCGGCGGGAATTCCGTTTTCGACTACCGGTATGACGCGCAATGAGGTATTGGCGCAAAAACGCTCGAAGACGAGGTCGTTTTCTGTAGATGGCAGCACAGGCTCTATATAGGTGAGCAGTTTGCTGGCGATTTCCCTTGTCTGGGATGTGGGCTCCAAATGGGTGGTG
Source organism: Gallionellaceae bacterium (assembly GCA_009773615.1). Classification (GTDB taxonomy): domain Bacteria; phylum Pseudomonadota; class Gammaproteobacteria; order Burkholderiales; family Gallionellaceae; genus PALSA-1006. The sequence continues at coordinate 8,529 of WSYA01000055.1, read as the reverse complement.
GCGGCGCTTTCTGCGGCATTGAGGACGCGACTCGTTTCGGATGAGGCAAGCAAGGGGGGCGTTTGACTCGGACGCGCGATGAAGTAACCTTGCCCGACTGCGATGCCGATATCCTTGACCACCTTCAATTCGGCCTCGGTTTCCACCCCTTCGGCAATAACATTGGTGCCGCAACTGAGCGCAATCTGCTGGATGGACTTCAGAAATTGCAATTTAACCGGGTCGGTATCCACGCCCTGCACAAAGTGCATGTCGATCTTGATGAACTCCGGACGCAACTCCGACCATAGGCGCAAGCTGGAGAATCCTTCGCCCAGATCGTCGATGGCGATTTTGAAACCCATAGCGCGGTAGTGCAGCAAAGCGCTGCGCATGGTGACAAAGTCGAAAGTGGGTTGATTTTCGGTGATTTCAATGATGACGCGTTCCGGAGATATGCACAATTGCGCCATGAATTCGAGGGTCTGCCCATTTTTGAAGCTCGGATGCATCAGGGTTTCCGGGCTGACGTTCAAGAACAGACAGCCGGGTAGGCCTAGACGTGCGAAGGTTTCTAGTACGATTTGTCGGCACAGCATTTCCAGTTCAAGCGACAGGCCTTGCTGCAAGGCGGCGCTGAATAATTTGGCGGGCGAGTGCAGCGGGCTGTCGGCAGGGCCGCGAATCAGGCCTTCGTAGCCGAGAAATTCGCCGCTGTTCAGGTCGAGAAGGGGCTGAAACAGCGCGGTTAATTTGCGCTGCTGGAGAATTTCGTGGAGCGGCGTTGCTTCCGGTGCCGGAGAATGGAGGGTGTCAGCGAATACCGATGAAAGTGTTCTGATATTGGATAGGGGCTGTTCGGGCTGTGGCGCGGTGGCGGGCATGGCGATCCCTGATGTGGGGTTATAAGAAGGGCGCCACGTTAGGGGGTTCGTGTTACGGGATTATTACGCTGTCGGCGAACATCGTTAGAGATATTTGACAGGGGCTCGATGTCTCGCATACAATCCGCGCCCTTCGAAGTTTACTAACTCTTTTGTATTAGGAAGTGCCATGAAAACATTTTCCGCTAAGCAACATGAAGTCCAGCATGACTGGCTTCTCGTCGATGCTTCCAATTCAGTTCTGGGTCGCCTGGCGAGCCAGATCGCTGCCCGCTTGCGCGGCAAGCATAAGGCTATCTACACGCCTCACGTTGATACGGGCGACTTCGTCGTTGTCGTCAATGCCGACAAGGTGCGTGTAACCGGCAAAAAAGCCGAAGATAAGATCTACTACCGTCATACCGGTTATCCCGGCGGTATTTACGAAACCAACTTTACTAAATTGCGTCAGCGTCACCCGCAACGCGTGCTGCAAAAAGCCGTGCGCGGTATGCTGCCGAAGGGCCCGTTGGGCTACGCGATGTTGCGCAAGCTCAAGGTATATGCCGGTGCAACGCATCCGCATAGTGCCCAGCAACCTAAACCTATTGATCTGTTAAAGGCGTAATCATGAGTGTGACTTATAACTACGGCACTGGCCGTCGCAAAAGCGCAGTAGCCCGCGTATTTATGAAGCCCGGCAAAGGCAATATCGTTGTTAACGATAAGCCTCTGGATGAGTTTTTTGCCCGCGAAACGGGGCGTATGGTGGTGCGTCAACCGCTTGAGCTGACCGAGATGGTGGGTAAGTTCGACATCATGGTAAACGTTGCCGGTGGCGGCGAATCGGGTCAAGCCGGTGCGGTGCGTCACGGCATCACCCGCGCATTGATCGACTACGATGCCGCGCTGAAGCCAACATTGAGCAAAGCCGGTCTGGTAACTCGCGATGCACGCGAAGTTGAACGTAAAAAAGTCGGTCTGCGCAAGGCGCGCCGCAGGAAGCAATTCTCCAAGCGTTAAGCGCTTGTCGGAAGTGCAGAAAAAACCGCCTTCGGGCGGTTTTTTCATTTATCATTTGTGTCTCAATATAGGGACGGGAGCGGGATGTGATTAAAGTCGGGATCGTTGGTGGAACGGGCTACACAGGCGTCGAATTGTTACGTTTGCTGGCCCAGCATCCGCAAGTCGAGTTGCGGGTAATTACATCGCGTGCCGATGCGGGAACCCTCGTTAGTCAAATGTTCCCCAGCCTGCGCGGTTATGTCGATCTGGCTTTCACTCATCCGGATGAGGCGCATTTGGAGCAATGCGATGCAGTGTTCTTCGCCACCCCAAACGGTATCGCCATGCAGCAAACGCGGGCCTTGCTCGATGCCGGGGTGCGGGTCATCGATCTGGCGGCGGACTTTCGCATCAAGGATGTGGCGGAATGGGAGAAATGGTACGGCATGAGCCACGCCTGCCCGGATTTGGTGGCTGAGGCGGTGTACGGTCTGCCGGAAATCAATAGGGCGCAAATCAAGCAGGCGCGGCTGGTGGCTAATCCCGGTTGTTATCCGACAGCGGTTCAATTGGGCTTTATTCCTTTGATCGAAGCTGGATTGGTGGATGTCGGGCATTTGATCGCCGATTCCAAATCCGGCGTGTCAGGGGCGGGACGCAAGGCCGAGATTCCGACTTTATTGGCCGAGGCGGGGGACAACTTCAAGGCTTACGGCGTGGGCGGGCATCGGCATTTGCCGGAGATCAGGCAAGGGCTGGCTAACGTTTGCGGCAAGCCGGTCGGACTCACCTTTGTACCCCATTTGACACCGATGATCAGAGGCATTCATGCCACGCTGTATGCACAGATCAAGACGGATGTGGATTTGCAGGCGTTGTTCGAGAAGCGTTATGCGAATGAGGCTTTTGTGGACATTTTGCCGGCAGGCAGTCATCCCGAGACGCGTTCTGTGCGCGGCTCGAATCATTGTCGTATCGCGGTGCACCGGCCGCAGGGCGGGGATACTGTGGTGGTGTTGTCGGTGATCGACAATCTGGTTAAAGGGGCGGCCGGGCAGGCGGTGCAGAATCTGAACATCATGTTCGGATTGCCCGAGGCGACAGCGCTCGGTGTGATTCCCCTGCTTCCCTGACCATGATACGAAAGTTTAAACGAAAATTCAGTATCGCCGCGCCGCGCTTGTCGGTGCGTCCGCATGTGCCTTGGTATGTGCGCTGGGCCATCACACTGCCGTTTATTTTTGCAGCGGGAGTATTGGTCTGGTGGGCATATGACTCGGGTTTGGAGTTGGCCGGATTTCATAGGAGCTTGGCGGAAAAAGAGCTGGATGAATTGCGCAATCGCGTGGTATTGCTGGAAGCTGGGAATGCCAAGCTGGCCAATCAGGTCGCCTCTTATGAGCGGCAGGGACAGATTGATCACTCGGCCATGCAAGAGACCTCAACGCAGGTAAAAAGCCTGAATGAGGAAAATGTACGGCTCAAGGAGGATCTGTCTTTCTTTCAGAATCTCCCATTGACGGCGGGGAGGGAGGCGGAATTGAGCATCCATCGGCTAAAGATCGAAGCGGATGTTATGCCGGGCGAATATCACTGCCGGTTGTTGTTGGTGCAAAACGTGCAGCAGCGGGGAAAAGAGTTTCAGGGGAGCTTGCAATTATTGGTGAACGGCGAGCAAGATGGGAAGAAAGTAATGCTACAATTCCCGCAGGAAAACTCACCGGACATCGCAGCGCATCAGCTGAGTTTTAAATATTATCAGCGCATAGATCGGGTTTTTAAATTACCTGCGGATATGCGCCTTGAAAGTGTTCAAGTAAGGGTGTTTGAAAAAGGTGCGCGTGAACCTAAAGTCAAACAGACTGTCGGAGTATCGTAAGGGAGAGCCGTATGTTTGGTAGTAAACCGAGTAAGCCGCAAAATCGCATTGACTCATTGATCGGCGCAGGAACAAAAATCGTGGGCGATTTGCATTTTAGCGGCGGGTTGCGGGTGGATGGCGAAGTTGACGGCAACGTTATCGCCAATCCGGGCAAGCCCAGCACGTTGGTGTTAAGCGAGCATGCGCGCGTTGATGGCGAAATCAACGTGACCCATCTGGTGGCCAATGGCGTGGTGACGGGGCCGGTGCGTGCTTCCGAGTATCTGGAGTTGCAGAGCAAGGCCAGGCTCACGGGCGATGTGCATTACAAGACGCTGGAGATTCAACTGGGTGCGATCATTGAGGGAAAATTGATCCATTTGGCTGAAGTTTCCGATAAAGTGGTGACGTTGAAGCTTAGCGGAACCGAATCGTAAAATTTTTTTGGAGGTGATTATGAATGCAGTGACTGAAGTAGCAGTAACAAAAATGTCGGATTTACTTTTGTTTACCGATAATGCGGCGAACAAGGTGAAGCAACTAATCGAAGAAGAGGGCAATGCCGAACTCAAGCTGCGCGTATTTGTGAGCGGCGGCGGCTGCTCCGGTTTCCAGTATGGCTTTACCTTCGATGAAGTGTCCAACGAAGACGACACTGTCTTGGATAAGAACGGCGTGAAGTTGCTGATCGACCCGATGAGTTTCCAGTATCTGGCGGGTGCAGAGATCGATTATCAGGAAGGCTTGGAGGGCTCGCAGTTTGTCATCAAGAATCCCAATGCAACGACCACTTGCGGTTGCGGATCTTCTTTCTCGGTATAAAAACGAGCAGTAGTATCAGTTGGGACGATAGGCGGGGGCGCGAAAGCGCTCCCATTTTTTTACGCCTGATAAATAGCGCCGAGAATACACGGATGGCAGGCTCCCGTGGCCTCTGGCAAGTTGGCGCTTTTCCCTTGCAGTGTTTGTTGACCCAGCCAGGCAAAGGCAATCGCCTCCAGCCAATCTGCCCCTATCCCCAATGTGTCCGTTAGCTGAATGCTGCATTGGGGGAGGGTTGCGTTCAGGCGGCTTATTAACGCTTGGTTGTGCGCGCCGCCGCCGCACAAATAGATTTCTTGTGCGCCCTGGCAGAATCTTTGAATCGAATCGGCGATGCCATGTATGGTTAATGCCAACAATGTGGCTTGCACATCTTCAGGCATCTCATCTCCGCGTAAATTTTCCCTGAGCCAGTGCAGGTTGAACAAATCCCGCCCGCTGCTTTTCGGCGGGGCGGCATTGAAAAACGGCTCTGTCAGCAAGCGTTGCAGCAGTGCCGGAATCACCTTGCCGCTGGCTGCCCAAGTCCCGTCTTTATCGTAAGCGCAGCTTTGGTGTTCCTGAATCCACGCATCCATGAGCAGATTGCCCGGCCCGCAGTCGAAGCCTGTCGTGGGGCGACCGGGAGGTAAGTCGGTCAGATTGCTGATGCCGCCGATATTGACGATGACGCGGTGGATGTCGGGATGGCGCAATACGCGGTCATGGAAAGCGGGAACCAGCGGTGCGCCTTGGCCTTTTGCCGCGATGTCGCGGCTGCGGAAATCGCTTATGACGCTGATGCCTGTTAATTCTGCCAGCAGCGCCGCATTGCCCAACTGTATGGTGTAACCGAGTTCGGGGCGATGGCGGATGGTCTGCCCGTGGCAACCGATGGCACGGATTTCATGTGCGGGGATGTTATTGGCTTGCAGCAACACCAAAGTCGCATTGGCATAGTCACGGGCAAGCCGGTTTGCGATGATCTGCGTTTGGTGCAGTTCGTTGGGCGCAGGGTGATGCAGCGCTAACAGCGCATCTTTAAGGTCTTGGGGGTAGGCTTGAAAGTGAGTGGCGACGAGACCGATCCGGTCACCGGAGAGATCGACTAGTGCCACATCGATCCCGTCCAGACTGGTGCCGGACATGATGCCGATATAAAGTTCCAGGGATTTCTTCACCTGCCGAAAATCAATCCAGCTTCGCCAAACGTGTATTGCGCAACATGGCCAAGCGTTCGTTTAGTTCGCGAGTATTTTCCAGAAATGCTGTTTTTTGAGTTGGGCTGATGGGGGCAGCATCGGGTAGTGCCACGCGCAGTGGATCGCGTTGTGTACCGTCTATTTTGAATTCGTAATGTAAGTGCGGGCCGGTGGCTAGACCGGTCATGCCGACATAGCCGATGATCTCGCCTTGACTAACGCGCTGGCCGCGATGGATGCCGGGAGCAAATTTCGACAAATGCCCGTATACCGTAGTGTAGCGGCCTTGGTGGTTAACCATGATCACGTTGCCGTAACCGCCTTGCTTGCCAACCAGAGCAACGATGCCGTCGGAAGTCACTTTTACTTTGGTACCGATAGGGGCAGCATAATCCACACCTTTGTGCGCGCGCCATTTGTTCAGCACGGGATGGAAGCGCGACGAGCTGAAGCCGGAGCTGACGCGAGAGAATTCGATCGGAGAGCGCAAGAATGCTTTGTGCATATTCTTGCCGTCCGGGGTGTAGTAATCCCCGGTCGTGCTGCTGGTTTGATAATACACAGTGCGATAAGCGTGGCCTTGGTTGATGAATTCTGCCGCCAAGATACGCCCGGAACGCACTGCTTCTCCGTTGCTGTAAGTCATTTCGTACACGACGGTAAATTTGTCGCCTTTACGCAAATCGCGATGAAAGTCGATATCGCCGCCGAAGATGTCCGCCATTTGGTTGGCAACCGGATCAGTCAAGCCAGCCGCGTCAGTCGCCGCATATAAAGTGGATTTGATCTCACCCGTGCGCATGAAAACGCGTTGTTCCAGTTGAACAGGCAATGAGCTGGTTTTATAAGCAGAGCCGATCTTCTCGATAACGACCTGCGAACCGCCGTTGTTGAGGTAACGCAAAGCCAGCAAGCTGCCATCGGCCGCGATTTCGGATTGCACCTCTTTGCCTACGCTGAGTTGACGTAACGATTCCGCCCCTTTGTTTTTAAGCAGATAATCGGTGGCCTGAGGATCTTCCACATTCAATCGGCGCAACAGTTCGGCCACCGTATCGCCGCGCTGCACGCGCTCGTTGCGCCAGAACACAGCGCTGGTGTTGACGGCTTGTGCGGTGACGGGCAAAGCGATCGCTTCGACAACAGTCTTTTGCTCGGAAGTATTGAATGCGGTTTGCGGCATGATGCCGAACGCCGTTACGACGCCCAGCAACGGCACGGTGGACAAGGTGACGAACCAGCGCAACTTCATTTTGTGCGCTTGCGACAAGGTATTTTGCGGTAACATTCGCGCCTCCCAAGGCTGCTGTTATTCGGTTTGACGAACCTGAGCCCGTCGAATTGGGCGCCACTTTAACAGAAAGTGACTTGGCCTCAAAATCCGCTTGGGTATTGGCGGATGGATGGAATAAATGGCGTGCAAATTGCGATGAGCGGTAGAAAATGGCAGACAAGAGGCGAATTGAATATTTCTCATTAAATATCCTATAAATCATGACTCAACAAGCAACCCTGGAAATCATCAAGCGCGGCGCGGAAGAGCTGCTGCTGGAATACGAATTAAAGCAGAAGCTCGCACAAAATCGCCCGTTGCGCATCAAAGCCGGTTTCGACCCGACCGCGCCCGACCTGCACCTCGGCCACACCGTCCTGCTCAACAAAATGCGCCAGTTGCAGGACTTGGGGCACCACGCCCTGTTTCTGATCGGCGACTTCACCGGCATGATCGGCGACCCGACAGGCAAAAATGCGACCCGTCCACCCTTGACGCGTGAGCAGGTGCTTGCCAATGCGCAGAGCTACCGCGACCAAGTGTTCAAAGTGCTTGATCCCGAAAAGACCGAGGTCGTGTTCAACTCCACTTGGATGGATAAATTCAGCGCGGTCGATCTGATTCGCCTCGCCGCCACCCATACCGTGGCGCAGATGCTGGAGCGCGACGACTTCTCCAAGCGCTATAAGAGCAACCAGCCCATCGCCATCCACGAATTCATCTACCCGCTGGTGCAGGGCTACGACTCCGTCGCGCTCAAGGCCGACATCGAGCTGGGCGGCACCGACCAGAAATTTAACCTGCTCATGGGGCGCGAGCTGCAAAAACACTTCGGCCAACCCGCCCAGTGCGTACTCACCATGCCGCTGCTGGAAGGGCTGGACGGCGTCAATAAAATGTCCAAATCGCTGGGCAACTACATCGGCATCACCGATGTGCCGCAAGACATGTTCGGCAAGCTCATGTCGATTTCAGACACGCTGATGTGGCGCTATCTTGAACTGCTGTCTTTTGAGAGCCTGAACACCATCGCTCAATGGCATGAGGAAGTGACGCAAGGCCGCAACCCGCGCGACATCAAAGTGCTGCTGGCACAGGAGATCGTCACCCGCTTTCATTCCAAACAAGCCGCCGTGGATGCACTGGCGGAATTCGAAGCGCGCTTCCAGAAGGGCGTATTGCCGGACGATATGCCGGAAATCGCGGTTGCCAGCACGGGCGGTATCATCGGCATCGCCCAGATGCTCAAGCAGGCCAATCTCGTTTCTAGTACTTCGGAGGCCATGCGCATGATCGAGCAGGGCGGGGTCAAGCTCGATGGCGAAAAAGTCAGCGACAAAGCGCTGCAACTCAAGACGGGCGCGGTGGTTGTGGCGCAGGTCGGCAAGCGCAAGTTCGGGCGGGTGACAATCAGCTAGGGCAATGCTGAATAAACCTTTTGTCGTTGATTAAAGGGCACCTCTAAAAATCACCCGAAATAAATGATCTGGCAAGTCATCGAAATAGTGCAGAGAAACGTTACTGAAGGATGCGATCACGAACATG
>WSYA01000054.1 GCA_009773615.1 Gallionellaceae bacterium | reverse complement strand
ATGTTCGTGATCGCATCCTTCAGTAACGTTTCTCTGCACTATTTCGATGACTTGCCAGATCATTTATTTCGGGTGATTTTTAGAGGTGCCCTTTAGGGAATATCGCACCATTGGCTTATGAAAAACTGTTTGTAGCAAAACAACCGATTGAGGTGTCTGAAATTACTTGACCTCTACAACCCGCACCAGCGACCGATAACAGTTATGTCTGACGACCATAGCAAGTTGGCCCCACTCCTTCCCATCTCGAACAGGACAGTGAAACGACTTCGCGCCAATGATAGTGTGCATTACGCATGTGAAAGTAGGTCATCGTCAGACTCCTTACAAACAAATCGCCCCTCCAGAAATGGTGGGGCTTTTTGCTTTTTAGCCTTTGCAAATCACGTGCAATAAAACCTCGGTTTTATATGCCTGAGGTTTTTTTATGCCCTAACTAATACTTAATGGAAGTTAACGGCGTCGGCACACGGAGCAAGAGCGATCGCGGCTCAGCTTGATGACGCGCGGCTCCATGTTGAGTGCATCCAGTATTAAGACCTTTCCACACAATGTGGACGGCGTATCCATCAATAGTTTTAAGGTTTCGCTTGCTTGCATGCTGCCGATGATGCCGACCAACGGTGCGAATACCCCCATTGTCGAACAACGAATTTCCTCGGCCTCGGTCTCTTCGGGATAAAGGCAGTTGTAACAGGGGCTATCTTCGCGGCGAAAATCGAACACGCTGATTTGTCCGGAAAATTTTATAGCCGCACCGGAAACCAATGGCTTGCGTTGCTGCACGCAGGCGCGATTCAGAGCGTAGCGCGTGGCGAAATTGTCGCTACAATCAATCACAACGTCGGCCTGGGCAACAAGCGTAAGGAGGCGCTCATCAGCGATGCGTTCGTTGATTGCGACAATTTTGACCTCTGGGTTTAATTCATCCAAGGTGTGCTGGGCAGAAGAAACTTTGCTGGTGCCGATGCTGGTAGTGCGATGGAGTATTTGACGTTGCAGGTTGGTGAGATCGACCGTGTCGTTATCGCATAGGGTGATCGTGCCGATACCGCTGGAGGCTAAGTACATTGCAGCAGGGGAGCCCAGCCCTCCCGCGCCAATAATGAGTGCATGTGCATCGAGTATTTTTTGCTGGCCTTCGATACCTATTTCAGGCAGCAGGATGTGGCGGCTATAACGCAGTAGTTGCTGATCGTCCATGCGCGACTATTTGTATTCGCGCAGATTTTTTGGGGTGTCGTCGTGATTGCCATGCGGGTGATGTTCATACACTTGTGCAAAGACTTCGGCCTCATTTTTTTTGGTGGGGTGCTCAGGGGAACTCAGGTTGTGGTGCTGAACATCTTCGCAGTAATGCACCACGTGTTTTTGCACCATGTCGAGCAGGCTCTTTTTAAAATGAAACCCTTCCTTGATCAGCGCATTTTCCAATGCCTCGTGGGTATAGTGTTCCAAGCTGTAATGGATGACCAGGCTGTTGGGTAGGGTACCTTTTTCCACTTTCAAATTTTCCATGCCGCCCAGCAAAAGATAAGCCTGCTCCACCTGATCGGCGGGCTCGTCCGAGAAAAATAGTTTGCGTGTTTTTTGAAGTTCGAATGGGTTCATAGCTCACTTTCCGTGCAAGATATTCATGCCTTTCAATAGATTCAAAGCTTGGTTCAACTGGTAGTCGTTTTTCGCGCCAAATTCTGAAATTTCCGGTTTGGTTGTGTCGCTGTCCTTTGCCTTGGGTTGTGCCTTGACTGTCGGCTTGACTGGAGCTTCCTCCGTTTTTCCTTCGTTCTGGCGATCATTGCTCAGATGGCGATCCAGATCCGCCTCGCGCAAGCGGAACGTATTATCCAGAGCCGCTGTGGCCGGGTCTTCGACGACAATGTCGGGAACGATACCTTTGGCTTGAATCGAACGACCGCCGGGGGTGTAATAACGTGCCGTAGTGAGCTTGATGGCCGTGTTGTTGCCCAGCGGCAAGATGGTTTGTACCGAGCCTTTGCCGAAAGATTGCGTACCCATAATTACTGCACGTTTGTGGTCTTGCAGCGCGCCGGCCACGATTTCGGAAGCGGAGGCGGAGCCTCCGTTCACTAGGACGACCATGGGCAGATTCTTGTAGACCGCAGGCAGATTTTTCAGGTAATCGCTGGCCCCATTGCCGCGCAAGTAATTTTCCGCGCTGGCAGTGAGACGCATCTTGGCATCCTCGGTGCGCCCTTCGGTATACACCACCAAAGCGTCTTTCGGCAGGAACGCGGCAGATACGGCAACTGCCGCTGTGAGCAGGCCGCCCGGGTCATTGCGCAAATCGAGCACGATGCCCTTTAGGTTGCCATCGCTTTGTTTGAGCAATGTATCGAGAGCGGTGGCCATATTCTCGCCAGTATGCTCCTGGAACTGCGTGATGCGCACAAAGGCATAGTTCGATTCAACCAGTTTGGATTTGACGCTTTGTACTTTGATGACGGCGCGAATTACGCTGATGATTAGCGGCTTCGGCTCGTTCTTGCGCACGATAGTTAGCACGATCTTGCTGCCTGGTTTGCCGCGCATACGTTTGACGGCATCGTTCAGGGCCAGCCCCTTAACCAAGGTGTCGTCAAGCTTGATGATAAGGTCGCCGCTCTTGATGCCAGCGTGATAAGCGGGGGTGTCTTCGATCGGCGAGATGACCTTGACCAAGCCTTCTTCCATGCCGACTTCGATGCCGAGTCCGCCGAACTCTCCCTGAGTTCCGACTTGCAACTCTTTGAAGCCTTCCGCATCGAGATAGGAGGAATGCGGGTCGAGGCCGCTCAGCATGCCATTGATAGCCTCGGTGATGAGTTTTTTGTCGCTAACCGGTTCCACATAGTCGCTTTTGATGCGACCGAAGACCTCGGAGAAAGCGCGCAACTCCTCGATGGGCAGTGGGGCGAGCGTGTCTTTTTCGGCGATAGCCGAGAAGTGGAGGCTGATGAGTATGCCGGCGATGAGGCCGACGGTGACCAATCCGAACTTTTCAATACGACGACGCATGTGACACCTTTCGTGAATTAATTCTGTTGCGCTTAACGGGAGATCCATTTCATGGGGTCAAGCGGGTTTCCCTCGTGGCGCAGTTCAAAGTATAAACCGGATTCCTCATTGCCGCCGCTATTGCCTACTGATGCAATGGTATCGCCGCCACGCAACGTGTCGCCGACCTGCTTGAATAAAGATTCATTGTTGCCGTACAAGCTCATATAGCCGTTGCCGTGGTCGACGATGAGCAAGTTCCCGAAGCCGCGCAGCCAGTCGGCGAACACGACCCGCCCGGCGGCTACGGATTTGACGGATTGGCCAAGAATAAGCCCTTCCATAACACCGTGCTGTCAGGATGCGTGCCGCCGAATCGGTTCGTGACGTCCCCCTTTACCGGCAATGCAAGCTTGCCTTTGAGGGAGGCGAATGGTTTGCCGTCGAAAGCGCTATCGGGCAATTTCTCGTTACGGGGCAGATTTTTGCTTTTGGGTTGCGACAACATTTTGGCAAGTCTGTCGACCAGTTGCGACAGGCGGTTCTCGTTGCGCTGCAAACGCCCCATCTCCCGCCTCTGCTGTTTAAGCTGCTTGGCGATTTTATTCAGAGTCTGCAAGCGTGCACGCTTATCTTTTTCCAGACTATGTCGTTGCGCGCGCTCCTCGTTTTGCAGGGAAGCGATCTCCAAGCTTTTATCACGCGCTTGTGCGGTCACGGCTTGGAGCTTGAGCAGATTGGCGCGCAGGGTTTTTAACCAGACTGAGCGACTGCGCGCGATGTAGTCGTAATACTGCAATTCGCGCGCGACCTGATTGGGGTCGTGATTATTGAGCAGCAGTTTTAGATATTCTTGTTTGCCGCCGAGGTATTGCTGGTAGAGCAGCTTGCTGAGCAGCGTCTGCTCATCCTGCATGTCTTTTTCCAGCTGTTTGGATTGTTTTTGCAGTTGTGCCAGCGTAGCGCTCGCCGCGTTTTGTTGTTGCGCAAGCTCGTTGAGCTTGCGGTTGCTGGTGCTGATGGTGCGCTCGGACTCGCGCAGCGCGTCAGCAGCTTCCGACTTGGACTCGTTGGTTTTTTCAAAATCCTGCTGCAGCGCACTGATGCGCAAGCGCAGATTTTCCAATTTCTCCTGCTGCGAGGCATGCGCTGCGCTGCCCGCGATGAGACAAAGAGCCAGCAGCGAGAAGTGGAATAATGAGATCACAAAATTTCGATGAGCGATTTGCCGGTCATTTCTAGCGGTTGTGGCAAGCCCATTATGGCAAGCAGGGTCGGCGCAACATCTTGCAAGGCCCCGGTCGTCGCGATGTTGGCGCTGCGCCCGATGTACAGAAAAGGAACAAGATTGAGTGTGTGTGCGGTGTGGGCCTGTTGGGTGGTGCGATCCAGCATTTGTTCCGCATTGCCGTGGTCGGCAGTGATGATGATCTCGCCGCCGCATTCCAGCATGGCCTGCACCACGCGGCCGACGCACACATCCAGCGTTTCTATCGCTTTGACAGCGGCATCCATATTGCCGCTGTGCCCGACCATATCGCCGTTGGCGTAGTTGCACAGGATGGCCTGATATTGTTTGCTGCGGATGGCGGCTTCGAGTTTGTCGGTTACCTCGACGGCGCTCATCTCCGGCTGTAGGTCATAAGTAGCAACTTTGGGTGACGGCACGAGGATGCGATCCTCGCCGGGGTTGGGTTGTTCGATGCCGCCGTTCATGAAGTAGGTCACGTGAGCGTATTTTTCGGTCTCGGCGATGCGCAGTTGTTTCAGTCCGAGGTTGCCAAGATACTCGCCCAAACCATTGTGAATCGATGTCGGGGCATAGGCGTTAGGCAAATGGAACTCTTCGCCGTAGCTGCTCAGCGTGGTGAAATTGGCCAGCTTGGGGAAGCGCGTACGCGCAAAGCCATCGAATTTCTCATCGGTCAAGGCGCGGGTTATTTCGCGTGCACGGTCGGCGCGGAAGTTCATGAATATCACCACGTCTCCATCTTGCATCGCAGCCGGCTCGCCGATGATTGTGGCTTGTACGAACTCATCATTTTCGCCGCGCGCATAGGCCTGCTCAAGGCCTTCTGAGGCGCTGCTCGCATTGAACGGAGCCTTGCTTTGCGTGAGCATGTCGTAAGCGATCTGCACGCGCTCCCAGCGATTGTCCCTGTCCATGACGAAGTAGCGTCCACAAATGGTGGCGATACGTCCGACACCGAGCGCAGCGCATTTATCCTGCAATAGGTTTAAGGATTGCGCTGCGCTACGCGGAGGCGTGTCGCGTCCGTCCAGAAACGCGTGCAGGGCGATCTTGCGCAGTCCGGCGCGCGCGGCCAATTCCAGCATGGCGTGGATATGCAGTTCGTGGCTATGCACGCCGCCGGGCGAAAGCAAGCCGAGGATGTGCAAGGTGGAGCCTTGTTTTTTGGCTTCCGCAACTGCTTCGTTCAGGGCTGGGTTAGCGTAAAAGCTGCCGTCTTCGATGGCCACGTCCACTTTGGTCAGATCCTGATAGACCACGCGTCCCGCGCCGATGTTGAGATGTCCGACTTCGGAGTTTCCCATCTGGCCGCGCGGCAGACCGACTTGCAGTTCGGAGGCATTGATTAGGGTGTGCGGATAGTTACTCCACAACCGATCCCAATTGGGCTTGTGCGCAAGCGCCACGGCATTGTTATCGGTATCTTCGCGGTAACCGAAGCCGTCAAGAATGAGGAGAAGGACGGGAGTGATTTTCATGCTGGTTTAACTTTCATGCTGGTCTTTCAAGTGAGCAGCGTATTAAAATATAAGTAGTTGCTAATTTAGCGGTGGCTATGCAAACTACGGGTTGCGCATTTTAGCTGATTTCGGGGCGAAGTATGGCCACGGTGAACGAAGGATAGGGTATGGAAATGACAAGCAAGTTAATCGATAAAGATGAAGACATCATGCAGGCATCGTTGGCGATGAAGGCCATCGCTCATCCCTTGCGTTTGAAAATATTATGTGTGTTGGCGGGGAGCGAGCTTAGTGTGCAGGATATCGTGGACAGCGTCGGCACTTCGCAAAGCAATATCTCCCAGCATCTTGCTATTCTGCGCGACAAAGGTGTGCTGGCGACGCGCAAAGATGCCAACCGGGTGTTCTACCGCATCGGTGATCCTCGCACGCTCAAACTGGTGAGCATGATGCGCGACGTGTTTTGTTCTAGGGAATAAAAAAACCACTCAGGTCGGGATGTTCGCCGGGCTAACCCGATCCCGGACATTGATATTTCCTCCGCCCTAGATTTCTTCGGGAACATTCGTTCTGATCATGCAAGCTTGACTAAATTTTATATATTAGCGCATACTAATATACTTTGATTTTTAACGAGCTGAGTGCAATGAAAAAAGACAATCGCTGGTTGGCTGCTTGCATATTTTTTTCGGTGTCGGAGTTTGCTCAGGCGGGCGAACCATTGGCGACTGCTCCGGTGAAATTCTGAGAAGCGGCGCAAATTTACAGTATGGAGGCAGCGATGCTATGCGCCAAACTGATTGTTTTGACCGGACTTGCAGCAATACCGGCTGCGCTGTTTTAAAGTCGTTTGCGTTGTGCGCAAGCGGTGTCGTGCCGCAGCACTCCAAATAGCCCTCGTCGCATCAATTGTTTTTTAATGTAGTAAAATTACCAACCCAAAGGAGCTTTAAACATGAACGCAGAACGTATTATTCGCATCGTCGCAGGTGGTTTTATTTTGTTGTCGCTGTTGCTGGGCGTGCAAGCAAGTCCCGTATTCGTCAGCCAATACTTTTTGTTTCTCACCGCTTTCGTGGGCTTGAACCTGTTCCAGAGCGGGTTCACGCGTGTTTGCCCGTTGAACAACATTCTTTCCAAACTTGGCGTTAAAGGAAGTTGCTAACCAAGCTCCCTTTTCGTTCGATAACCTTTGCCCACATTAGCCTGACATTCGTCGGGTTGATGTGGGTTTTGCCTTTCCTGTATTACCACCATGCTTACCCCATCACCACCTTCTATCAGGAATGGGGCGCTGTACTGCTCAGTTTGTTGGCGCTGCCTTTGCTGGTGAGCAAGCGCTATTGGCAGCAGCCGGAGATTCCGCGCATCGTGTTGTTACCTATCGGCATGGTGCTGCTGTTGCTCGTGCAGTATCTGCTGGGCAAGGTGCTGAATTTCGATCAGATGCTGTTGCTGACGATGTATTTCTTGTGGATGGCATTGCTGCTGATGTTGGGTCATCGCGTGCGCGTTGAGCTGGGTCTGCCGTTGTTGGCGACAGTGTTGGCTGTGTTTTTAGTGATAGGTGCGGAGTTGAGTGCACTAGTCGGCATCCTGCAGCGCTATCGCTGGCATACGTTTCTGGATTCTGTGGTCACGGCTCAGACATCATTGGCGGTGTATGGCAACATCGCGCAGACAAATCACTTCGCCAATTATATTGCTTTAGGCCTTGCTTCGATCGGGTTGCTGAACGCACGCTGGTCAATGCGTGTCTGGCAAACAGCGTTGCTGGTGATGCCTCTGTTGTTGGTTCTGGCGTGGAGTGGGTCGCGTAGCGCGTGGCTGTATCTGTTGTTCATGGTGGGTATGGCCTATTTTTGGCAGCGCCGTGACAAATCCTATTTGCCGTTGCTGAAATATGCGCTATTGCTATTATTTGGTTTTGTTTTGGTGCAGCTTACCATGCAGATTCATTGGCAAATTGGCTCGAGTGAACAAGCGACTCCGCAAGGGTTGACAACAATTGATCGCATCATTGACGATGCGGGCAGCAGTAACATTCGCCTGTATTTGTGGAAAGAATCGTTGCTGATCTTTACCCAGTTCCCCTTGTTGGGTGCCGGCTTCGGTCAATTCGCCTGGCAGCATTTTCAGATGGGTGCCGAGTTGCAAAATATAAGCATCACCGGCTTGTATAACAACGCGCACAACTTGCTGATGCAATTGGCCGCTGAAACCGGATTGGCAGGACTTTCAATATTATTCGGTGCGCTCGGACTTTGGCTCTGGCAGGCATGGCGTGAGCATCGCACTATTTATCATTGGTGGGGCTACACAATATTGGCCGTGATAGGCATTCACAGCCTGCTCGAATACCCTCTGTGGTACGGTTATTTCATCGGCATCGCGGCTGTCGCGCTTGGCATGATGGAAAGCAAGACCTATCGCCTGGAGTTGCGCAATCTGGGGCGTTTGTCTGTCGCCATGATGCTGCTGCTCGGAGCGCTGTCGCTGGTGCAATTGTTTCAGGGCTATAAAAAACTGGAAGCTACGCTGGCATTGCGTCCCCTGTCCGGCAGCGATGCCACATACACACCGCGTCTGCGCGACAGCTTGGTCGGCGTATACGGCTATGCATTGCTGCGTCCCTATGCGGAACTCTTTATGAGCGGCATGATAGAGGTCAGCGCAGATCATCTGGCGGAGAAATTCGCCTTGAATGAACGCGCCATGCGCTTTATACCTATCGGCCCCGTGGCATACCGTCATGCGTGGCTGCTCGCCTTGTCGGACAAGCCGGATGAGGCCAAAATCCAATTAAAGCGGGCGTTATGGTCTTATCCGGATGAGTTTCGCGCAGCGCAGGCCGAATTAAACAGGTTGGCACTTAAAGACCCTGCGCACTTTTCCGCTCTGTTAGAATTCGCCACCCAAAAATACGAGGAGTATCAACGTGCAGTTTCTAGAAAGTAATTACATGATGTTGTTAGTGCTGGTCAGCAGCGGTTTGATGCTGCTGTGGTCTTTTTTCGGCAATAAGATTCGCGGCATCAAAGAGGTGGATACGGTTGCAGCG
The DNA here is from genome assembly GCA_009773615.1 of Gallionellaceae bacterium. Lineage (GTDB taxonomy): Bacteria > Pseudomonadota > Gammaproteobacteria > Burkholderiales > Gallionellaceae > PALSA-1006. The sequence goes on along the minus strand of WSYA01000054.1, from coordinate 8,120 downwards.
TTGCAGCTCGTCAACCACAAAGACGCGATCGTTCTGGATGTGCGCGAACAAGCCGAATACGACGCGGGGCATGTGTTGAATGCGAAGCTGATCCCGTTGGGCAAGCTGAACGAACGCATCGGCGAGTTGGAAAAATTCCGCGCACAGCCCATCGTGGTGATATGCCGTAGCGGACAACGCTCTTCGTCGGCCACTGCAAATCTGACCAAGCAAGGCTTCGATCAGGCATATAACCTAGTGGGCGGCGTGCTGGCATGGCAAAAAGCCGGGCTGCCGCTGGAGAAGAAATAGCATGGCCAAGGTACTGATGTACTGCACTGAAGTGTGCCCCTATTGCGTCAATGCCGAGCGCCTGCTGAAGAGCAAAGGCGTGACCGAGATCGAGAAGATCCGCATCGACTTGCAGCCGGAATTGCGCGATTCGATGATAGAGAGAACCGGACGCCGCACTGTGCCGCAGATATATATCGATGAGCACCATGTGGGCGGCTACGACGATCTGGCTGCATTGGATCGCAGCGGCGGACTAACCCCATTATTGAATCACTGAATTTAATTAAAGGACGAAGCATGAGCGAAGCCAACGTAACCCCCCAGCAAGAACAGCAAGCGATATTCAATATCGAAAAACTCTATGTCAAAGACTTGTCTCTGGAAATACCCCATGCGCCTGCCATCTTTCTGGAACGCGAAAACCCGCAGATAGATCTGCAATTGCACACCAATGCCACACCCGTCGAAGAAGGTGTTTACGAAGTTACCATCACCGTCACCGTGACAGCCAAGCTGCCGGAGAAGGACAAGGTGATGTTCCTAGTTGAGGCCAAGCAAGCGGGTATTTTCCAGTTGCGCAATATTCCGGCGGGAGAGATTGAGGCAGTGTTGGCCGTGGTATGCCCGAATATCCTTTACCCTTATTTGCGCGAGGTGGTGTCCGATGTCGTGGTGCGAGCCGGCTTCGCGCCGGTAATACTCAGCCCCATCAACTTTGATGCGCTGTACCAGCAGCAAAAACAGCAAGCCACGGAAGTGAAGCACTGATCAAGCCCTATTATGAGCCGCGTTGTTGACAAGGTGCTGCTGATTGCGAAAGGCGCGATGATTTGTGTGCTGCTCGGTACGGCTGCTTCTGCGCACGCCTTCGAGTTTGTCTCGGTGGCCAGTCCGGCCATTTTGTACGATGCCCCTTCGCTCAAAGCAAATAAGCTTTTCGTTGCAACGCGCTATTTTCCCTTGGAGCAAATCGTGAGCTTGGACAACTGGGTCAAGGTGCGCGATAGCTCCGGAAAATTGTATTGGATTGAAAAGCGCGCATTGAGCAGCAAGCGCTTCGTAACGGTGATATTGCCAGTTGTCGCTGTACGTGCCAATCCTGACGAAAATTCGGTCGTGGCTTTCCAAGCGCCGCAACAATTGGCTTTGGAATGGCTGGGCGACACGGGGAGCGGTTGGCTTCAGGTACGTCACCTCGACGGCGTGGCAGGATACGTCAAAATCAACGAAGTGTGGGGCGGCTGATGAAAATTTCCGTGTTGGGAGCCGGCGCATGGGGCACCGCGTTGGCGATCAGTTTGGCTCCGCGCCATCAAATCCGTCTGTGGGCGCGCGATGCGCAGCAAGTCGCAGCCATGCAGGCTTGCCGCAGCAATCAGCGCTACCTTCCGGACATGCACTTCCCCGAGTCGCTGCAACTCACTGCTGATCTGGATGCCGCACTGAGCGAGGCCGAGCTGCTCATCGTCGCGGTTCCGGTTTCTTCTTTGCGCGGCATATTGCAGCGCATTGCCGCATCTCCTGTTGCCAAGCCAGTCGTATGGCTGTGCAAGGGATTCGAGGCGCAGACCGCGCAACTGCCGCATCAAGTTGTGGCCGAAGTTTTACCTGCCGACACCCCTTGCGCCGTGTTGTCCGGCCCGAGTTTCGCGCAAGAAGTGGCGCGCGGACTGCCCACTGCATTGACCTTGGCCTCCATCGATATTGCATTTGCACAGCGCATCGCTCATGCACTGCATCATTCGCGTCTGCGCATCTATTCCAGCGCTGACGTGGTGGGTGTCGAGGTGGGCGGTGCGATCAAAAATGTACTGGCGATTGCTGCGGGTATCGGCGACGGTCTGCAACTGGGCTATAACGCCCGTGCCGCTTTGCTGACACGCGGTCTGGCCGAGATGACGCGCTTGGGTTTGCATCTGGGCGGCAAGGCCGAAACCTTGGGCGGATTGTCCGGGGCGGGCGATTTGATTTTGACCTGCACCGGCGATTTGTCGCGCAACCGTCAGGTGGGCATGTTGCTGGCGCAGAAAAAAGCGTTGCCGGATATTTTGAAAGAGTTGGGGCACGTAGCAGAAGGCGTCTATACGGCACGCGAAGTGCACCAGCTCGCTCAGCGTTCGGGGGTGGAGATGCCGATCTGCGATGCGGTGTATCGCGTGCTGTACGAACAACTGGCTGCGGACAAGGCGACCGAGAGCCTGCTCAGCCGACAACCGAGCGACGAGTTTTAATGTTGAAATGGACAATCTTTAGCCGCTGAATACGCACGGATATGGCGGGGCACACTCAGTTTTTATCCGTGTCGATCCGTGTTCATCCGTGGCTAAATGCTGTCGGGTTGTTGAAGATTAAATCCGCATTGCCGCCACGCCTCATACACCGCAATAGCCACCGTATTGGACAGGTTCAAACTGCGATTGCCCGGCAACATCGGCAGGCGTAGTTTTTGTTCGGCTGGCAGCGCTTCCAAAATATCGGCAGGCAGCCCCCGGCTCTCCGGGCCGAACAGAAAGGCATCGTCGGCTTTGAACGCAACTTCGTGATACGGATGAGAGCCCTTGGTGGTAAAGGCGAACAGACGCGATCCCGGCAGGGTGCGCAGGCAAGCATCCAGATTGTCATGCACCTGCAGGCTTGCATATTCGTGATAATCCAAACCTGCTCGGCGTAATTGTTTGTCGTCGATTTCAAAGCCGAGCGGGCGGATCAAATGCAGGCGTGCGCCGCTGTTGGCGCATAGACGGATTATATTGCCGGTGTTGGGCGGGATTTCGGGTTGAAACAGGACCACGTTAAACATTAGCAGCTCTCGGTAACGCTTGTCAGTAATAAGAAAAAAGGCTAACTTGCCCCCCAATCGGTGCCGCTGGCGCACTCTTGAAAGGCAATACACTTCCTATGGCACGTCCCGAAAAAATCCGTTTGGGCGATCTGCTGGTGCAGCAGAAACTCATCACGATGGAGCAGCTTATATTAGCGCTCAATCAGCAAAAGACCAGTGGCCGAAAATTAGGCCAAGTGCTGGTGGACAACGCCTTCGTCACCGAAGACCAGATGTCGGAAGCGGTTGCCAGACAACTCAACATCCCTTTCATCAATCTCAAACATTATAACGTCAATCTCGAAATCGTCCGGCGCTTGCCGGAAAATCAGGCGCGGCGTTTCCGTGCCATCGTGCTGGAAGTGCGCAACGGCACGCCGCTGATCGGCATGACCGATCCGACGGATCTGTTTGCATACGACGAAATATCGCGTCTGCTCAAGAGCGACATTGACCAGGCTGTGGTCACCGAAAGCCAGTTGCTGGAAACGGTCGACCGTGTCTATCGCCGTACCGAAGAGATCAGCGGATTGGCGCGCGAGTTGTCGGAAGACCTCGGCGACAGCTACGTCGACTTTGGCGCGATGAGCGACTCGGCCGGGTTGGAAGAGGCGCCGGTCGTTAAATTATTGCAGTCCATGTTTGACGATGCCACCCAGGTGCGGGCATCGGACATTCACATCGAACCGCAGGAAATGCGCATGCAAGTGCGCTTCCGAATCGACGGGGCATTGCATCTGCAAACCGAGGCGGATAGCAAGATCGCGCCTTCACTGGTGCTGCGTTTGAAGCTGATGGCGGGTCTGGATATATCCGAGAAACGTCTGCCGCAGGACGGGCGCTTTAGCGTGCGCGTGCGCGACCAGGTGGTGGATGTGCGTATGTCCACATTGCCCATGCAATACGGCGAATCCGTGGTCATGCGCCTGTTGAACCAGAGCAGCGGCATTTTGGGCTTGGACAAGCTGGGCATGCCACCGGAGATGCTCAAGCGTTTTCGCGAAGTCATCAGCCGCAGCAGCGGCATGATACTGGTCACCGGACCGACGGGTAGCGGTAAGACCACCACGCTGTATGCGGGCTTGTCCGAGATCAACACCATCGACCAAAAGATCATCACCGTGGAAGACCCGGTGGAATACCGTCTTCCCGGCATCATTCAAGTGCAGGTGAACGAAAAGATCGACTTCACGTTTTCGCGCGTGTTGCGTGCCGCCATGCGCCAAGACCCCGATGTGATTATGGTCGGCGAAATGCGCGATGCGGAAACCGCGCAGATCGGTCTGCGTGCCGCGATGACGGGTCACTTGGTTTTCTCCACCCTGCACACCCGCGATACTGCGGGCACCTTATTCCGTCTGGTCGATATGGGCGTGCCCAGATTCATGGTGGCATCTTCCGTGCAGGCAATCCTCGCGCAGCGCTTGGTGCGTCGCGTATGCGAAAGTTGCGCCGAGCCGCACGAACCCTCTGTTATGGAAGTCGAGTGGCTGGCAAACGAAGGGCAACTACGGGGGAGCTGGGGGAAATTGATGCGCGGGCGCGGCTGTTCGCATTGCAACGGCAGCGGATATTTCGGGCGTTTGGCGATTTACGAAATGCTGGAAATGAGCCAGGCCATCGCGGACGCAGCGGTACATGAAAAAGCCAGCCACTTTATGGAGGTGGCGCGCGAGCACCTGAAGGATAAGACCTTGCTCGACGCGGCGCTCAAGCAAATGCAGCTGGGTGTCACCACGGTGACTGAAGTCATGCGCATCACCAATCAGGTGGAAGACTGATGTCGGTATTCGCATACAAAGGCCGCAGCGCGAGCGGCGAACTGGTGCAGGGCACACTCGAAGGCGCGGACACCGGCGCAGTTGCCGATCAACTCTTCGGCACCGGCATTACCCCGACAGACATCAAGCCCGCTAAAAAGCTGCGCTCGGAAGAGAAATCAGTCGGTCCCAAGACGAACTGGTGGAAAAAGCTCAACGAGAAGCCGGTCAGTCCGCTGGATGTGATGCTGTTCAGCCGTCAGATGTACACCTTGCTGAAGGCCGGCGTGCCTATCATGCGCGCGCTGGCCGGGCTACAGGAATCCACGCAGAGCCCCGCTTTCGCCGCCATGCTGCAAGATATGCGCGAGAGTCTGGACAGCGGGCGCGAGTTGAGTGCCGCGCTGCGCCGCCATCCCACCATATTTTCTTCGTTCTACATCAGCATGGTTCAAGTCGGCGAAATGACTGGCATGCTGGATGAAACTTTCATGCGTTTGTACGAGCATCTTGAGTTTGAAAAACAGATGAAGGAAAACATCAGAAGCGCATTGCGTTATCCGACCTTCGTCGTAGTTGCTATGACGATTGCCATCGTGGTGGTGAATATTTTCGTGATCCCCGCGTTTGTGAAAGTGTTCGAGGGGTTTCATACCGAGCTGCCGCTGATGACGCGTTTTTTGATAGGCTCGTCCAATTTTTTCGTCAATTTCTGGCCGCTCATTTTAGCGCTGATTGCCGGGGCGGTGGTCGCGTTCCGCTCTTACACCAATACCGTCGCCGGAAAATATCAATGGGATAAATACAAATTTCAAATTCCGATTGCCGGAAAAATCATCCTCAAGTCCACGCTGGCGCGTTTTGCCCGCAGCTTTGCGCTGGGCATGAAGAGTGGGATTCCCATCGTGCAGGGCTTGAACGCGGTGGCGCTGGTAGTGGATAACGATTACATGCGCGCCCGTGTGGAGCAGATGCGCGACGGCGTGGAGCGCGGCGAGAGCATTTTGCGCACCTCCATTGCCACCGGCGTATTCAATCCCGTCGTGTTGCAAATGATCGCCGTGGGCGAAGAGTCGGGCGATCTGGATGGCTTGATGTTCGAGGTTGCCGGTATGTACGAGCAAGAAGTGGAATACGAAGTGAAGAGTTTGAGCGCGCAGATCGAACCCATCATGATCACCGCGCTGGGCGTGCTGGTGCTGATTTTGGCTCTGGGTATCTTCCTGCCGATGTGGGATTTGGGCAAGGCGGCGTTGCACAAATGAAGATGCGGAATCAGGGATTTTCCCTCATCGAGCTCATCATCGTCATCGTTGTTGTCAGCATTTTGATGAGCTTCTTTCTCGACCGCGTTTGGTATTATCAGGAAATGGCCGAGAAGACCGCGATGCAAGAAGATGCAGGGGCGATACAAAGTGCGCTGACCCTGCAGCATGGCAAGAGTTACGTGCGCGGAAATCAGGAGGCCCTCAATCTGTTGGCTACCGAGAATCCGGTGAAGTGGCTGCAGAAGCCGCCCAAGAATTATGCCGGTGAATTTTATGATCCCTCGCCGCTCTCTGTTGCGTCAGGTAGCTGGATATTTGATCTCAAGACGCGCGAGCTGGTCTACGTGCTGGATCAATCCCAGCATTTCGTTCCCGGTAAAGATGGGAAAAAATGGATACGTTTCCACGTCAATGTTCAATACGAACAGGTTGCACAGGGGGGCGTGGCTGGGAACGGCAAAGAGATTCTCGGCACAGTGTTCGAGCCGAAAGAGCCGGTGAAATGGTTTTAACCAGACACAGATTAGAGCATGCCCTAATTGTAGGGATCGACTCTATACAGCGACATGACCGGAAATTTGAATTGAAATTTGAAAAGAGTAAGCCATGACCACTGCTGAAAGTATTCTGCTGCACACCTTTCTCAACTTCCTGATGCTGGGCAGTATTGCAGGATTGATCGTCGGCGCTATTTTAGTTGTGCGGCCACGCTGGTTGGCTCGTGTGCATTTATTCACCAATCACTGGGTTTCCACGCGTAAATTCAAAAAATCGGTGGAAAGCACCATCGAATTTGACCGCTTCTTCTATCGTTACCGTCGAATCAGCGGCGGGCTTATTTTGTTGGGCGCGCTCTACCTGATTTATTTCTTTTCGCTAGGGGTGGACAAAGCCAGCGCTATCGCAGGTCTGGCTAATAAGTTCCACGTCCCCCCTTTCTACGTCGGCGCACTATTTGACCCGTTCGTATTGATCATTTTGTTGGGAGCGACTTTTGCCTTTTTTGTCAGTCTGTTTGTGCTGTTTCGTCCCAGTCAATTGCGAGAGTTTGAAAAGGGAGCGAACAAATGGGTGTCAATGCGTAAGGCATTAAAACCGCTGGAGATTCAGCGTAGCGGCGTGGATGAGTTCGCCATTCGTCATGCATCAAAAGTGGGTGTAGCGTTGGTAATAGGGAGTTTATATACCTTGGTGTTGTTGACCTTTTTTACGCGCTAGCTTTGGTTAATCTTTTGTATAAGAAACACCCCCTTTGCATTGAATATATTAAACTATTTACATTTGTTATTTTCGATAATTATCTTGTACCCCTCGTGCTTTTCCTCTATATTGAGATTAGTCTGATGTAACAAAGTGCTGCGGTACAAAGGGAGTCAGGCGATGGGTTTTAACCTCAGTGGGGCTGCGGCCTCAACAACTAGGAGTGTAAACATGAAGCAACAACAAGGTTTTACCTTGATCGAATTGATCGTGGTGATCGTGATTCTGGGTATTTTGGCAGCGACAGCATTGCCGAAATTTGCGGATCTGAAGGGTGATGCTAATAGAGCAGCGTTGAACGGATTGAAAGGCTCGATGGCATCTGCGGCTTCTATTGCCCATGCCGCGCAGTTGGCGGCGGGGGCTGCATCCGGCACTTCCGTTACTATGGAAGGGGACATTGTGCTGATGTCGAATGGATACCCAACAGCCGCCGCAGGGGGCATCGGCGCGGCAATCCATAGCCCAGATTACACATGGCAAACAACTGGCATGGGAAAAAATGCAAATTGCTTTATGGGCTATTCAGCGTCTACTACTGGAGCGTTCCCTTCTATTGGGGCAACAAGTGCAGTTTCTGGTTGCTAAGTTTTCTGCTGTAGTCGCTGCTTAGCGCGTGATAATTCTGTTTTGAATTTGGGTTCATCTGACAATTGCGTGGGTAAAAGATAATCTATCGCCTCTAACTTGGTTAGGAGGCGAGCAATGGAAAGCAAAGAGTTGTACCGGCACTTGCTT
>WSYA01000003.1 GCA_009773615.1 Gallionellaceae bacterium | reverse complement strand
TTGGAAGGCGGCGCTAAATCGGTTTACTATCCAGTTTGAGGAACGGATGCCGCAGCATTAAGAAATTCCGTTTACACAAAATAAAAGACACCCTCCACTGAGAATGCAAAAAAGAAAAAAGAAAAGCCTGCAGTGACTTAAGTCGCTACAGGCCATATACAACCAAGGGGAAAATGTGGGGTGATCGATGGGGCTCGAACCCACGACAACTGGAATCACAATCCAGGGCTCTACCAACTGAGCTACGACCACCATTGAACTGGCAAGTATTAAATTTAGTTGGTGTGCCCGACTGGAATCGAACCAGCAACCCCCAGCTTAGAAGGCTGGTGCTCTATCCGGTTGAGCTACGGGCACAATTCCATTCGGCGACCAAGGCGACTTAACTTAATACAAAAACTGGTCGGGGTGGGGGGATTCGAACTCCCGACATCCTGCTCCCAAAGCAGGCGCGCTACCAGGCTACGCTACACCCCGAAGAGGCGGCACTATACAGATGACTCGAAAAAAAATCAATTTCATTCGCGAGTTTTTTTTGAAATTTGCGGCATCGCCAGCATCAGGTAATACACCATCGACCACAAGGTAAGTAAAGCGGCGATATAGATGAGCCATGTTCCCAGCATATCTGCGGAAACAAACAGCACTGGCTCATGATACAGCAGGAGCAGAATCGCGATCATCTGGAAAGTCGTTTTTACTTTACCGATCATTGAAACAGCGATGCTTTTGCTGCTGCCCAATTGCGCCATCCATTCGCGCAAGGCGGAAATTGCGATCTCGCGCCCGATGATGATAAAGGCGATGATGGCATCCACGTAACCGAGCTTGACTAAAACAATCAGGGCAGCGGTCACCATGAGCTTGTCGGCGACGGGATCAAGAAAAGCACCAAAAGCTGAAGTTTGATTGAGCTTGCGTGCCAAGTAGCCATCAAGCCAGTCGGTAAACGCGGCTGCGGCAAAAATGAGTGTGCCGACCAAGTGTTTGTTGTGAACACTGAGGGTTTCGTCCGACAGGTAGAAAACAGTGATGAATACGGGAATCATCAATATTCTGAACCAGGTCAGCAAATTAGGTATGTTGTAAGGCATGATCAATGAAATTGCTGATAAATTTTTTCTGCAAGCACCGGGCTTATTCCCTCGACTTGGGACAACTCTTCAATGCTGGCTTGCTGTACACCTTTTAACCCGCCAAAACGTGCCAACAGGTTGCGGCGGCGCTTCTCCCCTACCCCGGCAATTTCCTCAAGCATCGAAGCCATACGAATCTTGCCACGTTTTGCGCGATGTCCCGCAATTGCAAAACGATGGGCTTCATCACGAACCTGTTGGATCAAATGCAAGGCGGGATTGTCTGCTGCCAATTGTAGCGGCTTTTCTACCAAGGGGCGGAACAATTGCTCCATTCCGGGCTTGCGTTCTACCCCTTTGGCAACGCCTACCAAGGGGATGTCTAAACCAAGTTCGGACATGACCTCGCTAGCCATACCCAATTGTCCAAGGCCACCGTCGATCAAAACCAAATCCGCGCGCTTACCCTCGCCCTGTTGTAATTTCTGATAGCGGCGCAGCAAAGCTTGACGCATCGCGGCGTAATCATCCCCCCCTGTGATGCCGGTGATGTTGTAACGACGGTACTCCGAGGTGCGCATTGCAAAATCGTCGTACACCACGCAGGATGCGACGGTCGCTTCACCCATGGTATGGCTGATGTCGAAGCATTCGATGCGTTTGAGCTGCGGCATAGCGAGGATATTGCGTAGCGCCTCTACGCGCAGCATTTGGCCCGCCTGCTGTCCGGCCTGTTGCTGCAAGGCCAGCAAGGCATTTTGGAGCGCCATATCCAACCATTGCCGGCGCTCGCCGGTTACCGCATGACGAATCTGCACTTTGTATCCGGCTTGCTCTGTGAACAGATTTTCCAGTTCTTCTGAAGCGACCGGAATGCTGGTTAAGATTAACGCGGGAATAGTACGACTCAAATACTGCTGTGCCAGAAAAGCTTCCAGCACCTCGCTCGCACTTTCTCCCGCCGCATTTTGCGGAAAGAAATGCTTGTCCCCGAGATGCCGCCCGCCGCGCACGACAGCCAGCGTCACACACAACTCCCCATCCAGTTCGGCGACCGCCACGATATCGGCATCCGTCGCTTTGCCGCTCTCCATATATTGTTTTTGCTGTACGGTGCGCAACGCCTGTAATTGATCGCGCAAAGCTCCCGCCTGCTCGTAACGCATTTCTTCCGCAGCAAGCTCCATCGCACTGCGCAAACTCGCCTCTACCTCGCCATATTTCCCCTGTAGCAACAACACTGCATTTCGCACATCGGCTGCGTATTCTTCTGCGGAGACAAACTTCACACAAGGCGCTTTACAGCGATGAATCTGATGCAGCAGGCAAGGACGCGTGCGATTGTTAAACACATTATCCTCACAAGTGCGCAAGCGAAAAATCTTTTGCAGTAAAGCAATCGTTTCTTTCGCCGCATACGAATTCGGGTATGGCCCGAAGTATTGATTTTGCCTCTGTGGCGCACCGCGATAATACGCAATGCGTGGAAACTCGTGCCCCGTGAAAACGATATACGGATAAGTTTTGTCGTCTCTAAAAAGAATGTTGTAGCGCGGCTTTAAAGACTTAATAAGGTTATTTTCCAGCAGCAAGGCTTCTGCTTCAGTACGCGTCACAGTCACTTCAATACGCGCAATATGCGACACCATCAAGCGTATGCGCGGCGAGATATTCGTCTTTTGGAAATACGAGCCGACGCGCTTCTTGAGCTGATTGGCTTTGCCGACGTACAGCACCTGCCCTGCTTCATCCAGCATGCGATACACGCCGGGCAGCAACGGCAAAGAGGCAACGAACTTTTTAGGATCGAAGGTTGTGGTGTTCAAGGATAGATTCAAAAACCTGGTGGAACGTGGACTCGGTCAAACGCTTAGTCTGGGTATTGTAGCGACTGCAATGGTAGCTGTCATACAGCTTCAAGCCATTTGCCAACTCGTGTCGTTTATCGTGGCCGAATTTAAAATCTTTCACCTTCAAACTCAAAGCGCGCAACACCGCTTCGTGCGCAATCGTCCCCAGAGCCAAGATGGCTGCGCCCTGAGGCAAGGCCACCAACTCCTGCGCAAGAAAGTCGTTGCATTGCTTGATCTCGGCGAGCTCCGGTTTGTTCTGCGGAGGCAGACAGCGTACTGCATTGGTGATGCGGCAGCCTTTGAGTGTCAGCTTGGGATTGGCTTGCCTGTTTGCATCCAGCGGTTCAGCCGCAGTCGCAAAGCCGAATTTATGTAAGGTCGAATACAATAAATCACCCGCATAGTCGCCCGTAAAAGGCCGTCCGGTGCGGTTTGCACCGTGCATGCCCGGTGCAAGACCAACGATCAATAACGATGTCCCCGCATCACCGAATGACGGCACAGGTTTGGCAAAATAGTCAGGGTGTGCGGTTTTAACCTCATCCAAAAAAGTTGACAAGCGTGGACATAAGCGGCATTTGCTGGAAAATTTCATTTGAAATCATTCATAAGTAGGAGCAGAATTGTAGCGCAATCGGGGAGCACGGCTTCCCAAGTTTTGATCGACACGCTGGATTGCATCTTTAAGAGGAGTGATTATCATGGCCGTCAACCCTGTTTCTCCTGGCAGTTACAACTCGCCCTCCGTGCAGCCTCAAGCCCAAGCTCAGCGGACGCCTGAAAAAACCAGCGAGTCCCCGCGTGAGGATAAAAACAAAACACCGCCCCCTCCCGAGCACACTGCGCCTACAGTCAACACGAGCGGGCAAACTGTAGGAACTCACGTGAATACCAAAGCCTGATTTACTTTCAACCCATAGACAAACAACAATCCAGACACAAAAAAGCCCCGCCGAAGCGGGGCTTTTTGATTCACGCCTTATGCTTTATTCAACCGCTGCTGTTGGAGCTTCGGCTTGCGGGAGCAATGCCTTCATGCTCAAACGCATACGGCCTTTCTCATCCGCCTCCAGCACCTTCACTTTAACGATCTGGCCTTCTTTCAGATGATCCGAGACATTCGCAATACGCTCATTGGAGATTTGCGAGATATGTAACAAGCCATCTTTGCCCGGCAGAATATTGATGATCGCGCCAAAATCCAGCAGCTTGATGACAGGCCCCTCATAGGTTTTACCCACTTCGACCTCGGCTACGATGTCCTCGATACGCTTCTTAGCCAGCAGACCCGCCTCGCCACTGACGCACGAAATAGTGATATTGCCTTCGTCGTCGATATCGATAGTCGTGCCCGTCTCTTCGGTCAGCGCACGAATCACCGCGCCGCCCTTGCCGATCACGTCACGAATTTTTTCGGAATTGATCTTCATCTTGATCATGCGTGGCGCATGCTCGGAAACTTCCGGGCGCACCGTCGGCATCGTTTGCTTCATGATGTCGAGAATATGCATACGGCCTTCACGTGCTTGACTCAACGCGACTTGCATAATCTCTTTGGTGATGCCGTTGATCTTGATGTCCATTTGCAAAGCGGTAATACCCTGATCGGAACCGGCCACCTTGAAATCCATATCGCCCAGATGATCTTCATCGCCCAGGATGTCGGTCAACACTGCAAAACGATTGCCGTCCTTGATCAAACCCATCGCGATACCGGCAACATGGTTTTTAACGGACACACCCGCATCCATCAGTGCCAAGCAACCGCCACAGACAGAAGCCATCGAGCTGGAACCGTTCGATTCGGTGATCTCGGACACAACGCGCATCGCGTAACCGCAGTCCTCTTCGCTCGGCAACACGGCTACCAGCGCACGTTTAGCCAAACGTCCATGGCCGATCTCGCGACGCTTGGGCGTACCTACACGACCTGTCTCGCCGGTGGCATAAGGAGGGAAGTTGTAATGCAGCATGAAACGGTCAGAGAACTCGCCCTGTAGCGCATCGATTTTTTGCGAATCGCGCATGCTGCCCAGCGTTGCCACAACCAGTGCCTGAGTCTCGCCACGCGTGAACAGTACAGAACCGTGGGTGCGCGGCAACACGCCGGTGCGAATGGTGATAGGACGCACTGTGCGTGTGTCACGACCATCGATACGCGGCTCGCCACTGAGAATCTGGCCGCGCACAATCTTAGCTTCCAACGCGCCGAACAATTCGCTCAAGTGGTTGTTGGAAACGTCGGGATACTGTGCCGCCAGTGAATCCAGCACACGACTACGAATGGCATCCACTTGCTCTGTACGAGCCTGTTTCTGACGCACAGCATAGGCAGCCTGCAGATCCTTCTCGGCCAACTCGGCCAGCTTTGCGATCAATCCGGCATCCTTTGCGGCCGGCTCCCAGTCCCATGCATCTTTACCTACGGCGTCAGCCATCTCGTTGATGGCATTGATGACGGCTTGCATCTGCTCGTGACCGAACACCACAGCACCCAGCATCACCTCTTCAGAAAGCTCCTGCGCTTCGGACTCAACCATCTGCACGGCTTGAGCAGTACCTGCAACAACCAAGTCCATCTGGGATGTTTTGAGCTCGTCGGCGGTCGGGTTCAATATATATTGACCATTCAAATAACCTACGCGTGCGGCACCGATAGGGCCGTCGAAAGGGATACCGGATATCGCCAACGCTGCCGATGCACCGATCATTGCCGGGATGTCAGAGTCGATTTGGCTGTCGGACGAAACGACGGTCGCCACGATTTGAACTTCGTTATAAAAACTTTCAGGAAACAACGGGCGCAGCGGACGGTCGATCAAACGCGATGTCAGAATTTCTTTTTCACTGGGGCGGCCTTCGCGCTTGAAAAATCCACCGGGTATCTTGCCAGCCGCATAAGTGCGCTCTTGATAATCAACGGTCAGCGGGAAAAAGTCTTGCTCCGCTTTCGCATTCTTTGCTCCGACAACGGTAACCAGTACAACAGTATCGTCCAGGCTAACCATCACAGCGCCGGTTGCTTGACGGGCGATTTCGCCTGTTTCTATTGTCAGTTGATGTTTGCCGTAACTAATCGTTTTCTTATAGTGACTCAAGGTAGACCTCTCTCGGGATGACATGGCGCGACTACGCCGGATATGTATAACTAACGACAGCCAAAACGACGCGGGCCGCAAATGCGACCCGCTGTCTGTATTACTTGCGCAACTCTAAGCGCTTGATGAGTTCACGGTAGCCCGCTTCATTCTTGCTCTTCAGGTAGTCGAGCAACTTGCGGCGGCGGCTAACCAGACGCAACAGACCACGGCGGGAGTGATGATCCTTGCTGTGCTCTTTGAAATGATTTGTCAGATAATTAATTCTCGCAGTGACCAGAGCCACTTGAACCTCAGGGGAACCTGTGTCGCCCTTTGCTCGTTGATAATCGGCCACGATTTGCGATTTTTGTGCCGTAGTAATAGACATTTACTTCCTCTCCAATAAAAAAGTGCGGCATTTTACCCTTTTATGGGCTGCCTGCTCAAGTTAATTCAACAGTCGGCATTCTGCGGGGTAGCGGCGCTTTTTGCCACGCTGGCCAAAAGCCTGCTCGGCGCCAAACGCGTACCGAGCAAATCCCCCACTCCGACAAATTCTCCTGCGGAATACAAACGTACTTTGCCATCCGGCAAACCCAAATTTTTACCCAGGCGCTGGCCTTGCGCCATGCGCTGCAATTCTGTGGCATCCAGCTCTATGCACGGGAAGTCTTGCAACATGCAATCCAGCGGCAGCAGGCACGCTTCCCGCTGCTGATCGTCCATCGCTTCGAGTTGCGCCATAGTATAAGCGGCCCCCAGACTGAAGCCGGCAATCGCCGTGCGTCGCAGGGCGGTGAGGTGCCCGCCGCATCCCAATGCCTCGCCGATATCCTCGCCCAGCGTGCGCACATAGGTACCTTTGCTGCAACGCACGATGATGTCCAACTCACTCCCCTCCAAGCGCTCCATGCGCAAGTCATGGATGAACACATCGCGCAATGCGCGTTCGATAGTCTCGCCGTTGCGGATATATTCGTACAGCGGCTTGCCTTGATGTTTGAGCGCGCTATACATAGGGGGAAGCTGTTGGATCGCACCGCTAAAACGTTGCAACACTTCGCCTACCCGCTCTGCACTTACACTCACCGGGCGAGTTTGGATAACCTCGCCTTCGGCATCTCCCGTGGTGGTGGTTTGCCCCAAGCATATGGTTGCCCGGTAAGTTTTATCGGCCTCCAGCAAGCCCATAGAATATTTGGTGGCCTCGCCAAAACAAACAGGCAACAAGCCGCTGGCGAGCGGATCGAGCGTGCCGGTGTGCCCTGCTTTTTCTGCCTGATACAAACGGCGGACTTTTTGCAGTGCGGTGTTGGAGCTTAATTCGAGAGGTTTGTCGAACAGCAGAACGCCGTCGAGCGGACGCCAAGTGCGAACCATTGCGCTACTCTTTCAACAGTTTTGTGTCGCTGGCAACCGCTTGGTCGATGAGTTGGGAAAGATGCGAGCCGCGTTCGATGGACACGTCGTAGACGAAGTGCAGTTGCGGGATGATGCGCAGCTTCATGGCGTGAGCCAGTTGGCTGCGCAAAAAACCGGCCGCACGATCCAAGCCCTCCTGCAATTGCTTGCTGGTACCATCCAGTGTGGTGTAAAACACCTTGGCATGGGAATAATCGCTCGTCACTTCCACGCCGGTGACCGTCACCTTTTGCACACGCGGATCTTTGACTTCCAGCCGGATCAACCCGGCCAATTCGCGCTGAATCTGCTCGGCGATACGGTCTGTTCTGGCGTAATCTTTAGCCATTACAACGCGCGTGCGACCTCAACGATTTCGAATACCTCAAGCTGGTCGCCCACTTCCAGATCGTTAAATCCGCGCAAGGACAAACCGCACTCGAAGTTCGACTTCACTTCTTTCACATCGTCTTTGAAGCGTTTGAGCGAATCGAGCTCGCCCGTGTGGATAACCACATTGTTGCGCAGCACACGCACTTGCGAACCGCGCTTGACGATACCCTCGGTGACATAACATCCGGCAATCGTACCCACCTTGGAGATGGTGAACACCTGACGTATCTCCACCATACCGATGACGCTTTCTTTCTTTTCCGGTGCCAGCATGCCCGACAAGGCGGCTTTAATCTCGTCCACCATGGCATAGATGATGTTGTAGTAACGCACATCCACGCCCGACGACTCGGCCAAACGGCGCGCCGCCGCATCGGCTCTGGAGTTAAAGCCGATCACAATCGCTTTGGAGGCAAGCGCCAAGTTGATGTCGGACTCGGTAATACCACCGACCGCACTGTGAATCAAATTGACTTTGACTTCATCTGTAGAAAGCTTTTGCAGCGAACTGGCGATAGCTTCGCATGAACCCTGCACGTCGGCCTTGACGATAAGCGACAAGGTGCGCACTTCGCCTTCCGACATTTGCTCGAACATGTTCTCCAGTTTCGCCGCCTGTTGCTTCGCAAGCTTCACATCGCGGAACTTGCCTTGACGGAACAGCGCGATTTCGCGCGCCTTCTTTTCATCCGCCAACACGATGAAATCGGCACCCGCCACCGGCACTTCCGACAGGCCTTGAATTTCGACAGGAATGGACGGACCGGCCTGATGAATTGCTTTGCCGTTTTCATCCAGCATGGCGCGCACGCGTCCTGACACAGCGCCAACCAGCACCGCATCGCCGCGCTTCAGTGTACCGGACTGCACCAGCATGGTCGCCACAGCGCCCTTGCCCTTATCCAGACGCGCTTCGATGACGATACCTTTCGCGGCGGCATCCTTCGGCGCCTTCAATTCCAGCACTTCGGCTTGCAACAAAATACCTTCCAGCAAAGCATCGATGCCCTGCCCGGTTTTGGCGGACACTTCGACGAACATCGCATCGCCGCCCCAATCTTCGGGAACGACGCCTTCGGCAACCAACTCTTGGCGCACGCGCTCCGAGTTCGCATCCGGCTTGTCGATCTTGGTGACTGCCACCACGATAGGCACTCCCGCCGCTTTGGCGTGGTGAATCGCTTCTTTGGTTTGCGGCATCACGCCGTCGTCCGCCGCCACCACCAAAATAACGATGTCGGTGACTTTTGCTCCGCGCGCACGCATTGCCGTAAAGGCTTCGTGACCCGGAGTATCGAGGAATGTAATCATGCCGCGCGGCGTGTCAACGTGATACGCACCGATATGCTGCGTGATACCGCCGGCTTCGCCGGAAGCCACGCGCGTGCGGCGGATGTAATCCAGCAACGAAGTTTTACCGTGGTCAACGTGACCCATCACCGTCACCACAGGGGCGCGGGACTCCAATACGACATCTTTGTGATCGGGCGCTTCTGTCAGATAAGCATCAGGATCATCCGGCTTGGCTGGCTTGGCAACGTGGCCGAACTCTTCCACCACGATCATTGCAGTTTCCTGATCCAGCACCTGATTGATGGTGACCATGCTGCCCATTTTCATCAGCGCCTTGATGATTTCCACCGCCTTGACAGACATTTTTTGCGCCAATTCGGACACGCTGATCGTTTCAGGAACCATCACCTCTTGCACGATTGGCTCGGTCGGCAGAGAGAAAGCGTGCTGAGCTTGGGATGAATCGTCATGCTTGGCGTGCTTATCGTGGCGTCCTGCGCGCATCGACCCACCAGACCTTGCACCGACACCCGCTCTTACATCCACGCTACGGGAAGGAGGACGCTTCTTGTGCCCGGCTTGATCCCATGGGCTATCTTTATCCGCGACTTTTTCCACCTTCTTGGGCTTGACGACCTTATCGCCGGGCTTCAAGGTAGGCTTATGCAACGTACCGCCTGGCGCTGCGGCTTCCGCTACAGCGGCAACTACTGCTGGCACTTCTGCCGCAGGTACAACCGGAGGAACAACAGGCTCCACTACAACAGGTGCAGGCTCTACGACTGGCGCGGCCTTACGTTTATTGCGTTCCTGCTTGGCTTGTACTTCTGCCGCTTGGCGTGCAGCCAACTCTGCTTGCGCGCGCGCCTCTTCGTTGCGCGAACTCATTTCCTGCTCATCAAGAACCTTGGCTGGCGTAGGCGCGACCACGGCAACCGGTGCCGGCTCTTGAGATGTCTCCGTAGCAGGCGAAGCTACCGTGCGTTTCTTGCGCACTTCTACCTGAATCGTGCGCGACTTACCTGTGCTGTCGGCCTTTTTAATCGCGGTCGTTTCACGGCGCACTAGCGTGATCTTACTTTTGCTGCTGCCGTGCGCGTTACGCAAATGTTCCAACAATTGCGATTTATCTTGCTCGGACACGGGGTCAGCCTCCTGCTTTTTGGCGACCCCGGCCGCCTGCAGTTGCTCCAGCAGCAGCTCAACCGGCAGACCCAGCTCACCGGCGAATTGCGCTACATTCATTTTTCCCATTACGACCCCTTAAACCAAATACCAGACAAACTCGTCTACTGAACTACTCGTTACGCATCAAGCCAGTTCGTCAAGCGAACCAAGGCGCGCGCGCAGTCATGATCAATTGGTTGGCTTGATCTGCGTCCATACCCGTCATTTCCACCAACTCTTCCCCATCCAGATCGGCAAGCTGATCTTGCGTGCCCACCCCGTTGGAAGCCAAAGCGCGTGCGGTCTTTTCGTCCATGCCTTCGATCTTCAACAAATCTTCGATGTTGTGCTCGACCTGCTCTTCATTGGCGATAGCTGCCGTCAGCAACGCGTTACGCGCGCGGCTACGCAACTCATTCACGGTAGCTTCATCGAACGACTCGATCGCCAGCATCTCGTCCAGCGGCACATACGCCACTTCTTCCAGCGTGTTAAAACCTTCCTGCACCAGGATGTCGGCGACTTCCTCGTCCACATCCAGCTTGGCCACAAACAGGTCTCTAACCTTGGCGAATTCCTGTTCGTTTTTCTCAGTGGACTGCTCCACCGTCATCAGATTGATTTCCCAGCCGGTCAATTCGCTGGCCAAGCGCACGTTCTGACCACCGCGCCCGATGGCTTGCGCCAGATTTTCTTCTTCGACGACCACATCCATGCTATGACGGTCTTCATCGACCACGATGCTGCTCACTTCAGCAGGAGCCAATGCGTTGATCACGCTGGTTGCCGGATCTTCCGACCACAGGATGATGTCCACACGCTCGCCCGCCAACTCGTTGGTGACGGCCTGCACGCGCGAACCGCGCATGCCGACACAGGTGCCGATAGGATCGAGGCGCTGATCATGCGAACGCACGGCGATCTTGGCGCGCGAACCGGGATCACGGGACGCACTCACGATCTCCAGCAAACCCTCTTCGATTTCCGGCACTTCCAATTCAAACAGCTTGGACAGGAATTCGGGGGTGATACGCGAAAGAATAATCTGCGGACCGCGCACCGTGCGGTCAACGCGCAACAGATACGCGCGCACGCGGTCGCCTACACGCAAATTTTCCTTGGGGATCATTTGATCGCGCGGCAACAGCGCTTCGATTTTGCCGAATTCAACAATGGCGCTACCGCGTTCGATGCGCTTGATCGTACCGGACACCAGATGCTCGCTGCGCTCCATGAAGTCAGCCAAAATCTGTTCGCGCTCGGCATCGCGAATCTTTTGGAAGATCACTTGCTTGGCCGCCTGTGCGCCGATACGTCCGAAGTCGATAGACTCGAGCGGCTCCTCGATGAACTCGCCCAGCTGAATATCCGGCTGCTGCTTTTGCGCCTCATTCAACTTGATATGCAGCTCGGGGGTTTCAAAAGTCTCGTCGTCGGTCACCTCCCAGCAGCGGAAAGATTCATACTCGCCCGTTTGACGGTCAATACTGACGCGAACATCAGCTTCTTCATCGGCAAAACGTTTTTTGGTCGCCGAAGCCAAGGCCGACTCCAACGCGCCAAATACGATTTCCTTATCCACGTTTTTTTCACGCGCCAAGGCATCCACTAACAACAAGACTTCACGACTCATTACAATCTCCAACCGTTCAAGCCGCTCGCACCATGCATGCGGCTTAGGTTATTCAAAATTAAAACACCGGCACCAAACGTGCCTTATCAATATTGGATAGCTCGATTGCAACCGAACTACCCTCCACGTCCAACTGCAATACGCCATCCTGAAGTTCGCCCAGAACACCTACAAAATTTTTGCGCCCGTTGATCGGCACACGCAACTTGAGCTGCGCTTGTTGGCCGCAAAAACGCGCGAAATCCGCAGCTTTCTTGATCGGACGATCCAAGCCCGGCGAAGAAATTTCGAGCCGGCCAAAATCCACGTTCTCCACAGTAAACAAACGCGTCAGCTGATTGCTCACCCGTTCGCAGTCCTGCAAAGAAATCCCATCGGGCTTATCTATGAATACTCGCATCAGCCCACGGCCGGACACTTCGAGATCAACCAGCTCATAACCCAAGCCGGTCAGTGTCGTTTCCACAAGCTTTGTCACATCCATATCCGCACCCACAAATAAAAAACGGGCCGAGGCCCATCAACAAATCGGGGCGGAGTATAGCAAATGTCCGTGCTATTGAAAACAACTCAATGAATATTTGAAGAGAACGGCAAGAAATGGTCAAATACACCGGCTGTGGCAGCTCACTGCACACTACAGTTTGAGATTACAGATATCCAAGTAATTCTGCCCGATGGCCGCCAGATGCAATCTGCGCAATGGAGGGCATGTTTATCGGGAACTGTTATTAACCATAAAATCTGCCCAAATTTATTACGGATATCCGAAAAATTCATGACAACCAACCTACGTCAGCAAGACCTCATCGACAGCATCGCCGACGCGCTGCAGTTTATTTCCTATTATCACCCGGAAGACTATGTCCGCTCGTTAGCCGACGCCTATCGGCGCGAAGAATCTCCCGCTGCCAAGGATGCGATGGCGCAGATCCTCACCAACTCGCGCATGTGCGCGCTAGGCAAGCGCCCGATCTGCCAAGACACCGGCATCGTGGTGGCCTTCGTACGCGTCGGCATGGATGTGCGCTGGACGGATGCGTCGATGAGCATTACCGAGATGGTGAATGAGGGAGTGCGCAGAGCCTACCTTCTACCCGACAACGTGTTGCGCGCATCCATCGTGAGCGACCCTTCCGGCAAACGCAAGAACACGGGCGACAATACGCCAGCAGTAGTGCATTTCGAGATCGTGCCGGGCGACAAGGTGGATGTGCGCATCGCGGCCAAGGGCGGCGGTTCCGAGAACAAGGCACGCTTCGCCATGCTCAATCCCGGCGACGATGTGGTGGAATGGATAGTAAGCCAGCTGCCTGGCATGGGTGCAGGCTGGTGCCCTCCCGGAATGTTGGGTATCGGCATCGGCGGCACGGCAGAGAAGGCGATGCTGCTGGCAAAGGAATCGTTGATGCAACACATCGACATGACCGAACTCAAAGCACGCGGGGCGAAGAATCGCATCGAGGAATTGCGCATTGAGATATTCGATAAGGTGAATGCGCTGGGCATCGGTGCACAAGGCTTGGGCGGTCTGACCACGGTGCTCGATGTGAAGATTCTGGATTACCCTACCCATGCGGCCTCCAAGCCGGTCGCCATCATCCCGAACTGCGCGGCGACGCGGCATATCCACTTCGAGCTGAATGGCAGCGGCGTGGCACAGTTCACCCCGCCGAAGATCGAGGACTATCCCGATGTGCACTGGCATCCGGCGGCTGACGCACGGCGTGTAAATCTCGACACCGTGACGCGCGCCGACATCGCGCAATGGCAACCCGGCGAAACACTGCTGCTCTCCGGAAAACTGCTCACAGGGCGCGATGCGGCGCATAAGCGCATCGTGGAGCTGCTGGCTAAAGGAGAAAAACTACCACCCGGCGTGGATTTTAACGGGCGATTCATTTACTATGTCGGCCCGGTTGATCCGGTGCGCGACGAAATTGTCGGCCCCGCCGGACCGACAACCGCGACACGCATGGATAAGTTTACCGAGGCCATGTTGGCGCAAACCGGGCTGATCGGCATGATCGGCAAAGCGGAGCGCGGCAAAACAGGCCTGGATGCAATTAAAAAACACGCAGCAGTGTATCTGATGGCAGTGGGCGGTGCCGCCTATCTGGTATCCAAGGCGGTACGCAGCGCGAAAGTAGTGGCCTTTGCCGACCTCGGCATGGAAGCCATCTACGAATTTGAAGTACAGGACATGCCGGTAACCGTGGCCGTCGATACGCAAGGCCGCTCGGTACACGAGATCGGCCCGGTCGAATGGAAGAAACGGATCGGAATGATTCCGATTCAAGCAATTTGAATTTGAGTTAATTCAATCGGCGCTACAACCGTAGCGAGCGACAGCAGGGCAAGGCGCACAGCGCCGAAAAACCGGAATGTACTGGTGTACATGAGGATTTTGAGGTGATGTGCAACGCCGCCATGCTGGCGCGCAGTAGGTTGTAGTACCGATTGAGAGAGTTTGGCGGGCCTCCCCGCATTGTGGCATGGTGAACCTGGTCAGGTCCGGAAGGAAGCAGCCACAGCCAATCGTTGCAAGTGCCGGGGGTAAGGCTCGCCTCCTATTTTTCGAGGGCGTTACACTCGATATTTCTTGGCAGGCGATATGTCAGCGACTTCTGTATTAGCCCGTAAGTGGCGTCCCCGGAACTTCGCGCAACTGGCGGGGCAGGAACACGTCGTGCAGGCGCTGACCAATGCGCTCACGCAGAACCGTCTGCACCATGCTTATCTTTTCACCGGCACGCGCGGCGTGGGCAAAACTACCATCGCGCGCATCTTCGCCAAATCCCTGAATTGTGAAACCGGCATCACCGCTACGCCTTGCGGCGTGTGCAGCGCCTGCACCGAGATCGACAGCGGACGTTTTATCGATCTGATGGAGCTGGATGCAGCATCCAATACGCAGGTCGACAACATGCGCGAGCTGCTGGAGAGCGCGCTATATGCGCCGACCAGCGGGCGTTTCAAGGTGTACATCATAGACGAAGTGCACATGCTATCGAAGTCGGCGTTTAACGCGATGCTGAAAACACTGGAAGAGCCGCCCGCACATGTGAAGTTCATCCTCGCCACCACCGACCCGCAAAAAATCCCCGTCACCGTGCTGTCGCGCTGCTTGCAGTTCAACCTCAAGCAGCTGCCGCCCGCTTTGATCCTCACGCATCTGCAATACGTGCTGGGGCAGGAAAATATTCCGTTCGAGATTGGCGCGCTGAATCTGGTGGCGCGCGCGGCGCAAGGCAGCATGCGCGATGCGTTGAGCCTACTGGATCAGGCCATCGCCTACTCTTCCGGCAAGGTGGACGAGGCGCTGGTGCGCACCATGTTGGGCGCAATCGATCAGGGCTATCTGTTCGACCTGCTGCAAACTCTGCGTGCGGGAGACGGCGCGGGACTGTTGCGCATCGCCGACGACATGACGATGCGCAGCCTTGCGTTCGAGGCGGCGTTGCAGGACTTGGCGACATTGCTGCATCGCATCGCCCTAGCGCAAACCATTCCGCAAGCCATTGCAGAAGATGAGCCGGAGCGCGAGCGTCTTCTGGCGTTGGCACAGCAATTCACTCCCGAAGAAATCCAGCTGAATTACCAGATCGTCATTCACGGGCGCAATGAAATCGATCTTGCGCCGGACGAATACGCAGGCTTCACCATGACGCTGTTGCGCATGCTGGCGTTTGCGCCGCAGGCAGCTGGCAGTGCTGCAGAAACACGCGTAGCAGTGGCCAAAGCCACGCCGAGCCCCGTTTACGCCGCCCCCCGCACCGAGCCGAGCCCAGCCAAACCTGCTGCTCCTACTTCTGCTGCAATGCCCGCCGCCCCTATGCAGCAAGCGAACGGCACATTGGATTGGAACACTCTGCTGACGCAGCTAAATCTGCAAGGCATGGCGCGCGAGTTGGCAAAACATAGCGTGCTGGCAAGTTTTTCCGATGGGCAGTTGGTTTTGAATCTTGCACTGCAGCACAAACATTTGCAGAGCAATAAAATGGCGCATGACAAATTGCAGGCCGCATTGGGCGAATATTTTGCGCAGCCGGTGAGGCTGTCGGTTGAACTGAGCGCATCGAATGCCGTTGCAACGCCCGCCGCCGTCGAACAGCAAGTGAAGCAAACACGCCAGCAGCAAGCCGTAGAGGCGATCAAACAAGACGCTTTTGTGCGCGAGGCGCAAGCGGTGCTAGGCGCGCAGATCGTGGAAAACGCAATTAAACCTATACAACAGTGAGTCGGAGGAAGTAAAAAATGATGAAAGGCGGAATAGCCGGGCTGATGAAGCAGGCGCAACAGATGCAAGCCAACATGAAAAAGGCGCAGGAAGAACTCGCCACCATCGAAGTGGAAGGACAGTCCGGTTCCGGCATGGTCAAAGTGACCATGACCTGCACGCATGACGTGCGTCGCGTTTCGCTGGATAAAAGCGTGATGGACGACAAAGAAATGCTGGAGGACTTGATCGTGGCCGCGCTGCAAGATGCAAACAAAAAAGCAAGCGAAACTTCGAAGCAACGTATGAGTGGCTTTACCGCGAGTCTGCCGCCGGGCATGAGCTTGCCGTTCTAAATGAATACACCTTCCAGTCTGGAAGACCTGATCAAGGCGTTGCGCTGTTTGCCCGGCGTGGGCCCGAAGTCGGCGCAACGCATGGCTTACCACCTGTTGCAGCGTGATCGTCCGGCAGCTTTGCAACTGGCACATTCGCTCAATCATGCGGTGGAAAGCGTCAAGCACTGCAACAAATGCAACAACTTTTCCGAAGAAGAAATTTGTGTTTTGTGCCGCTCGGAGCGACGCGAAAATAATTTGCTCTGTGTGGTGGAAATGCCGTCGGATATGTTGATGATGGAACAGGCGCAGTGTTTTCGCGGCATGTATTTTGTATTGATGGGGCGGCTTTCGCCGCTGGATGGAATTGGTGCGCGCGAATTGCCGCTGGAGCGTTTGCTCAAGCGTGCTCAGGAGCTATCTTGCGAAGTCATCCTTGCGACCAACTTTACCGTTGAGGGTGAAGCAACCGCACATTACCTTGCGACATTGTTGCGAGCACAGGGCATCAAGGTGTCGCGCATCGCACGCGGATTACCCGTGGGCGGCGAATTGGAACATGTGGACAGTGGGACATTGGCACAAGCCGTGCTGGAAAGACGAGCCGTAACGGAATGAACGATCAAACTGAAATACCTCAGCAAGGCGAACGCTTGCAGAAATTGCTGGCCCAAGCAGGCATCGGTTCGCGGCGCGAGATGGAAGAGTGGATATCCGCCGGACGCGTGACTCTCAACGGCGAAGTAGCGACGTTGGGCATGCGTGCTGTTGCGGGCGACGTGGTGTGCGCGGACAAGCGCGTGATATACGTCAAAGGCCAAGCAGCTCAAGGCTTGCCGCGAGTACTGCTGTATCACAAACAAGAGGGCGAGATCGTCAGCCGCGATGACCCGAAAAGCCGCAGCAGCGTGTTCGATAACCTGCCCAAATTGCGCGGACAAAAATGGATCGCCATCGGGCGACTGGATTTCAATACCAGCGGGCTGCTGATCTTCACCACCTCCGGCGAACTGGCGAATCGATTGATGCACCCGCGTTTCGAGGTCGAACGCGAGTATGCGGTGCGTGTGCAAGGACAAATGACGCCTGAGCAGATGCGCCAGATGACTAAGGAAGGCATCGAATTGGAAGACGGTCTGGTGCGCTTTGATAAATTAAGCGACGAAGGCGGCGAAGGATTCAATCACTGGTATCGACTCGTGCTCAAAGAGGGACGCAATCGCGTGGTGCGGCGCACTTTCGAGGCACTGGGCCTGACGGTGAGCCGATTAATGCGGGTGCGCTTCGGGATCGTCAACCTCCCCCCCAGCATCAAGCGCGGCAAAATGGCCGAGCTGGGCGAAGGTGAAGTCACGATGATCATGGATTGGGTCGGGTTGTCGACCGAGGTCGTCGAACAGCCGGAACCGGTGAGAATCGCGCGTCCCCATCCTGACAAAGAAACGGGCAAAGACAACGCGACGCCAGAGGCGCCAGCGCCGAGTGAGCGCAAAAAAATTGGTCGGCGCGGGCAGGCAGATATGTCGCGCGCACGTGCGCACCGGAAAATTAAAACTGGCGCGAAACCTTAACTATCGTTTAAAATTCGCGAGGTTAAACAGTCTTCTTGAAAAATGTAGCAATTCGCGAGAGCGTGTATCGGATAAGGTCGAATGGAAGAGCGGGGCAATAAGACCATAATTTGTAGCGTATTTTTTTTGGATATCGTCGAATATTCAAAAAAATCTGTTTCGGGGCAAATTTCCCTGAAGGAGCGCTTTAACGCCTTTTTATCCACCGCCATTCGCGATGTGCCGAGTGATGACCGCATTATTCTGGACACGGGAGATGGCGCTGCCATCAGCTTTCTGGGAGATGTGGAAGATGCGCTGCGAGCCGCCCTTAGCATGCGCGCCAGCCTGTTGAGCGAAGAAGGGCTGATTGACCCCCCGTTGCTGGTGCGCATGGGAATCAATCTCGGCCCCGTGCGCTTGGTGAAGGATATCAACGGCCAACCCAATATCGTGGGCGACGGTATCAATGTAGCGCAACGCGTGATGGGATTTGCCGAACCCGGGCAAATACTGGTATCGCGCTCGTACTACGATGCCGCTTCGCGTTTGTCGCAAGAATACGCGGGCATGTTCCATTTCGAAGGTTCACGCACTGACAAACATGTACGCGAACATGAAGTGTATGCGATTGGCCATCCTGGCGATTTAACTCCTTCCCAGCAAGCTGCCGATCCGAAAGAGGAAACAAAACTCGCTAAGGCGCTCGTTAATGTTCGTGTGAAGAGCAAGATTCACTGGGATGCTTTGGTAGTTCGCTATCATGAGTTGTCAGCGCATATTCGCGAGAAGTTTATCCACGCATCCGGCCAGCAGAAAACGCTGTATGTCGGAGTAGCGGCAATTCCACTTCTTCTGTTGCTGCTATTGGTAGTCAAGTTATCGCACAAGCCGGAAGCCCCGCTCAAAGATTTGCCCAAAGTGGCAGAGGTGAATTCACCTCTGCCAGTTGATGCCGCTAAATCAGGCGTATCGCTAGCATCGTCGGCTCCCGTTGCAGCGACAAGCTCCGCAAAACGTACCTCGCCTGCGCATGAGAAAAAGCTCAGTAGCCAGCAAAAGAAAGCCAGCAAGATGCCCCATCCCGCCAAAGAAAAAACACCGGGAAGCGCGGCACAGGGAACAGTTACGCTCACGATCAAACCATGGGGCGAGGTATATCTCAATGGCAAGTGGGTCGATGTGAGTCCGCCCTTGACCAAACTACAGGTTCCGGCAGGGACGCATATTGTTGAAATACGGAACACGACGTTCCCTGCTTATAAGCAGTCTATTAATATCAAAGCTGGCGAGAAAATTAACATTCATCACAAATTTTCGAATTAGCCGACTACATTGGAGAGACAAATGTTGGGTAGCAACAGAAAACTTATTTTAGTTGGATTGTTCTTGTCAATTTTGGCCGGCTGCACTTCGCTATCATCGTGCGGTGATGACGATGTCAGATTACTCAGAACTCCGACCGAGCACATGGTGAACAACGGGATTAAGAACTACGAAGATGGTAATTACACGACAGCCATGACTATATTTCAGAATCTTGTAGCCAATAAGGATGCAACAAAAAGCGAAAAAGTTATAGCCTATAAATATATGGCCTTCCTTCATTGCATTTCGCCGACAGCGTCTAAGGACACAAGGGAGAGAATGTGCCGCGAGTCCTTCAAAAAAGCTTTCGAACTCAATCCAAACTTTGACCTAAAGCCTGCTGAAGCGGGCCACCCAGTTTGGGGTCCGGTATTTAGCAGTGTAAAACACACGCCCAAAAAGTAACGATAATATATGGCCATGATCAGCCAGCTTGGGCGGTATGAAATCATCTCTGAGATCGGTCAGGGAGCGATGGGGGTCGTGTATAAAGCGACGGATCCGCTGATAGATCGTACCGTCGCGATCAAGACCATCAATCTGGGATTGGCTCAGGAAGAAAAAGAAGAATACGAAGGCCGTTTCTATCAGGAGGCCAAAGCGGCAGGACGCTTGAGCCATCCCAATATCGTCACCATCTACGATGTGGGTAAAAGCGGCGAGGTTGCATACATTGCGATGGAGTTTTTGCAAGGCCGCGAGTTGCGCGATGTCCTCAACGATGAGCAAGTTCTTCCTGTCGCACAGGTTTTAAACGTTGTGCTGCAAGTAGCACTTGGCTTGGCTTACGCGCATGAACACGGCATCGTGCATCGGGATGTGAAGCCGTCCAACATCATGGTGATTCGCGATGGACATGTGAAAATCACCGATTTCGGTATCGCGCGCATGGAGTCGGCTTCCGTACGCACTCAGACGGGAATGGTGCTGGGCTCCCCAAAGTACATGTCTCCCGAACAAGTCATGGGAAAACTCATCGACCAGCGTTCGGATATTTTCTCCCTGGGTGTGATGCTGTACGAGATGTTGACAAGCAAAGCCCCATTTGTGGGCGAAAACGTCAACGCCATCATGTATCAAACGCTGAATGGCATCCCCCCTCCCCCCAGCACTGTAAACTCCGCCGTGCCGGACATGCTCAACTTCATTGTCGCCAAAGCGCTGGCAAAGAATCTGGACGACCGCTACCAGAACGCCAAGGATTTTGCGGATGACTTGCGCGCATGTCGCGATGCTTTGCCGCGTGCGAGCGCTGCAGCAGGTACGCCCACACCCGCATCGCCAAGCAAGGTGTTGCCTGACGCCACCCCTGTCGTGCCGCGCGTAGAGGAAAGCGAAGCGTCGAGCACCGTTCCAACACTGGGACTGTCCACCGCATTTGACTCGTTTGGTGCAACCATGCGCTTGGCTGCGATGACGGCAACACCTGCGGATGTTGAAGAACTGTCCAAGACATTCAAAATGGCTCGCCCCAGCATGGAAGATATCAATCGTGCGGCACCAAAACCACAGCCATCGAAACCGAGTGTACCCTCCCCTGCGGACTCAAAGCCAACACCGCCCCGCAAGAGCCTGCCTGACAAGGCAAAAGCCACGCCTTCCAAAGGAGGCAACAATGGCCTGCTGATCACCATCGTCGTGCTGGTAATCATCGGGCTCATCTTTGCCCTGTTGAGCTAGTTGCCCAACTACCCGCTTTAAGTATGCCATCCATGCAGCGACACTTTGCGTTGCGCCCCTCGAATTATTTGACCCTGACTATCTTTATTGCGCACGCGATTGTGATGGCTGCGCTTCTCTTTCTTCCATTTTCCAACGTAGCGTTGATCTTGCTGCTCATCGTGCTGTCATGGAGCATGACTTACTACATGCTGCGCGATGCCCGATTATTGCTTAATGGTGCCTGTGTTGCGCTGCGCTTGGATGATGACCGCATCGCGCTGATCGACCTCAAAGGCGGGGAAGAGACGGGCGCGTTGCTGCGCAGCAGCATGGTCATGCCGCATCTTGTAGTGCTGAACATTGCAGTACAAGGCCAGCGTCAGAAACGCAATGTAGTGCTCATGTCGGACAGCATGGAAGACGAATCTTTTCGGCGGCTACGCGTCGCGTTGAAATGGCGGATGAAGCCTACTACTTGAAATTGGGCGGAGTAAGAATAGTAGAAGTCGCTTGCGGAAGCATCCCGGGGAAATCCTTGCTGAAATGCAAGCCCCGGCTTTCGTGGCGGGATAACGCACTTTGCACGATCAAGTCGGCGCTGAGCACCAAATTGCGCAGCTCCAACAAATCTGCGGTGACGTGGAAATTGCGGTAATACTCGTTGATCTCCTCATGCAGCAATTGAATGCGATGTTTTGCACGCTCCAAGCGCTTGGTGGTGCGCACGATCCCGACGTAGTCCCACATAAAACGCCGCAACTCATCCCAGTTATGGGAAATCACCACCGCCTCGTCCGCATCCGTCACCTGGCTTTCATCCCAATGCGGCAAGTCAACAATATCGCCGCGAGGTTTACCCAAAATATCCTGCGCTGCGGATTCGGCATAGACCAAACATTCGAGCAGCGAATTGCTGGCCAAACGATTCGCCCCGTGCAAACCGGTATATGAAGTCTCGCCAATCGCATAAAGGCTCGCAATATCGGTGCGCCCCTGCTGATCCACCAGAATCCCGCCGCAGGTGAAATGCACAGCCGGAACCACCGGGATAGGCTGGCGCGCGATATTGATTCCCAGCGCCATGCAACGGCGGTAGATGTTGGGAAAATGCTCCAGCAAAAACTCTACAGGCTGGTGGGAAATATCCAGATAGACGCAATCCAAACCGCGTTTTTTCATTTCAAAGTCGATGGCGCGCGCGACTACATCACGCGGCGCCAGTTCGGCGCGCTCATCGTGCCAAGGCATAAAGCGCGTGCCATCGGGCAACTTCAGGATGCCCCCCTCCCCCCGCACGGCTTCGCTAATAAGAAAAGATTTTTCATGCGGGTGGTAAAGGCAAGTCGGATGAAATTGGATAAACTCCATATTGGCAACACGGCAACCTGCGCGCCACCCCATCGCGATACCGTCTCCCGTCGCCGTATCGGGATTGGTGGTGTACAGATACACCTTGCCGGCTCCGCCCGTAGCCAAAATAGTGTCGCGCGCCGCAATCGTAATGATTTCGCCGCTCAAACTGTTAAGCGCATAGGCTCCGTAGCACTGATTATCGTCTCGCCCCAGTTTTTGTCCGGTGATGAGATCGATCGCGATATAGCGTTCCAAAATCGTGATATTCGGATGCGCGAGCACCTTGTTCGCGATCGTTTCCTGCACTGCCAAGCCCGTGGCATCGGCAGCGTGGATAATGCGGCGCTGGCTGTGCCCCCCCTCGCGCGTAAGGTGATAGCCCTGGTCGCCCTGAGTGTCGCGTGTAAACGGAACACCTTGACGGATGAGCCAGTCGATCGCTGCCGCGCCGTTTTCCACCACGAAACGCGTGGTTTGCGCGTCGCATAAACCGGCTCCCGCAATGTGGGTATCCTGAATATGCTTATCGAAAGAATCATCGGGCGACAGAACGGCGGCGATACCGCCTTGCGCCCAAGCGCTCGCACCTTCAAGCAGGGATTTTTTGGTGATGATGGCAATCTTTTTCTGGCCCGCCAGTTTCAGCGCCAGAGACAAGCCCGCCAGACCACTACCGATAATAAGTGTATCGAATTGCAACACGTCGGCTAGGTTGAGTAATTATGCATTGGGCGAACTATAACAAATCTGCGCTGCCCAATCCCGACAAACAGACTGGAATTTTTCTGAACTAAATTTGTATTGCATTGTCCATGTAATGCTTACGGTCAAAAATGCCGCTGATGGTGCAGTCCGGTTATACTAGCCAGCCACGTTGCGTGGTGAGAAATTAAAGGCTAGGAAATGGGTGACAGGGAAGTCGATCAGCAGTTGGTGGAGCGTGCGCAAAGCGGCGACAAGCATGCGTTCGAACTGCTGGTGGCCAAATATCAGCGCAGGCTGGGACGCCTGATTTCGCGCTTTGTGCGCGATGCTGCCGAAGCTGAAGATGTGACCCAAGATGCGTTCATCAAGGCGTATCGGGCGTTGCCGGCTTTTCGCGGGGATAGCGCGTTCTATACTTGGCTGTACAGAATCGGCATCAATACGGCAAAGAACCACTTGCTGGCTGTGGGTCGACGCGCACCGACAAGCACTCATTTCGACTCAGAGGAGTCGGAAGAGTTTGAAGATGCGTCATTGCTGCACGAGGTGGCAACACCGGAAAACGAATTGATGAGCAAACAGGTTGTTGAGGTGGTGAATTCCTCATTGCAACAACTGCCCGATGATTTGCGCATGGCGTTGACCCTGCGCGAGATAGAGGGTTTGAGTTATGAAGAGATCGCGGCAGTCATGAATTGCCCGATTGGCACGGTCAGGTCAAGGATATTTCGAGCACGCGAAGCAGTCGCAAGCAATTTGCGCCCTTTATTGGGCACTAATGATAGTCAAAGGTGGTAAGCATGAAACATGACATTTCTGCATTAATGGACGGCGAACTATTTGAAGATGAAGCCGATGCGTTGCTCGATAAAATGAAAAAAAATCCGCAAACCAAACAAGAATGGCAGACCTACCATTTGATCGGCGATGCCTTGCGCCAGCCCGATCACGTGTGCAAAGACATCAGCGCATCTTTCCGCGAACGCTTGCAAGCCGAGCCCACCGTGTTCGCCCCGCGCCGCCGGGTGACGCAAAAGGCGCGCTATTTTGCACTGTCCGCAGCAGCATCCGTGATGGCGCTGGCCTTGGTGGCTTGGATGTCGATGCAAGTCGCTACCGAGCCAGCCCCTCAAATCGCCTCTGTTTCCCAACAAAATTCTGTTCGTCCCGCCAGCTTCTCCTCCAACAGCGTCAATGATTATCTGATGGCTCATCAGGAATTTTCTCCCAGCACGGATGTGCAGGGTCCCGCATCGTACATACACACCGTCTCAGAGCGATAAGGCCATCCCGCATGTATCCAAGTGTAAAAGTGCTGTCGTTTTTATTGCCGCTGCTCTGCTGGCACAGTGTATCTGCCGACCCGCAGCGCCGCGACGATACCGATTGGCTCAAAACCATGGCGTTTGCCGCACATCAAACCGACTACAGCGGCACATTCGTCTATCAGGATGGCGTGGGAGGACATGTCGCAGTCTCCCGCATCACGCATATCTTGGATGCCGATGGCGAACATGAAAGACTGGAAGGACTGAACGGTGCCCGCCGCGAAATAGTCAGCAACAATAATCAAGTCTGGCTGTATGTGGATGATCGCAAGATTCGGATCGAAAGACGGCATGGCGAGAGAACCTTCCCTGCTTTATTGCCGGAACAAATATCATCCCTGAAAGAGAACTACCTGATCAAACTCGCAGAAGAAGACCGGGTAGCGGGATTTCATGTGCATGCGGTCATTTTTCAGCCGAAGGATAATTTACGCTACACCCATAAAATGTGGGCGCATAACGAATCCGGATTATTGCTCAAGGCGGTTGTACTGGATGAACGCGCGCGCATCATCGAGCAATATGCCTTCACGCAACTAACGCTTGGCGGAAAAGTCGACCGCACATGGATCAATCCAGACAAATCATTTCCCCCGATATCCAACAAAGACGATGTCACACCGCTAGCGAAACTAGCGACCGATTCGAAAGCAGCGGACTGGCAGGTCGATGCCTTACCCGGCGGATTCAAAAGAATCATGGAAGTCTGCCGCCCCATGCGCG
Organism: Gallionellaceae bacterium; assembly: GCA_009773615.1. Classification (GTDB taxonomy): domain Bacteria; phylum Pseudomonadota; class Gammaproteobacteria; order Burkholderiales; family Gallionellaceae; genus PALSA-1006. Next base: position 57,185 of record WSYA01000003.1, on the reverse strand, counting down.
ACAAAACCAGACCCGTTACCCACCTTGTGTACTCCGACGGCCTCGCGGGCATCTCCGTATTCATCGAAGACCTGGGGGGGCGCGAAGATGTGAATCCCGGCCTGTCCAGCCAAGGTGCCATCCAAATGTATAGACGGATCAACGGCGATAAGTTAATCACGGTAGTCGGAGAAGTACCTCCGCGCACTGTCATCCAGGTCGCCGAATCAGTTCGTTACGCGGGACAATAATCATGCTGGAAACACGTGCTATCGTCGTTCATGTGCAAGGCAATGAAGCTTTAGTCGAAGCCAAAGGCGGCGGAGGCTGCGGCAATTGCGATAGCGAAAAAGGTTGCGGCAGCGGAAAACTATCGCAAATGTTCTGTAGCAAACCTAGGCAATTCAAAGTACACAACGAGGCCGATGCGCGCGTGGGCGACGAAGTGCAAATTACCCTGCCCGACGGCGTCTTGCTGCGCAGCTCGATCATCATGTACGTCATGCCGCTATCTTTGCTGTTAAGCGGCGGCATGCTGGGATCGCATTGGGCAAGCGATACGGCAAGCCGGGATATCTATGCATCCATCGGCTCGTTGCTCGGCTTGATTGGCGGCTTCTTGCTGGCCAGATGGATATCCAAACGCCAACTGGTGGCGGCAGTGGCCCGCCCCGTCATCCCGCCATAACCAGTTCGAACTTGAAATATCGAAGTAGCATCCCTAGATTGGCATGGGCAGCATCCCAAACCCGAAGGAGATAAAATGTTGAAGCAGTTTTTTATCATCGTGATGTTCAGCCTTTTTGCGCATACGTCGCAGGCAAAAGAGCTTCCCGATTTCACCGAACTGGTGGAAAAACACGGTGCCGCAGTGGTCAATGTCAGCACCACTCAACTCATTCGCAACACGCAAGCCATTCCGGGTATGCCCAACCTGCCCGAAGGGGATCCTTTCTATGAGTTTTTCCGTCGCTTTGCGCCGCAAGTGCCGCGCGAACAAGAGTCGCAGTCATTGGGCTCCGGTTTCATCATCAGCTCGGACGGCTACATCCTGACCAATGCACACGTCGTCGATAGCGCCGACAAGATCACCGTGCGCCTGTCGGATAAACGCGAATTCAAAGCCAAAGTCATAGGCGCGGATAAGCGCACCGACGTCGCTTTGCTCAAGATCGAAGCGAGCGGACTCCCCAAAGTTTCTCAGGGCGACATAAGCATGTTAAAAGTCGGCGAATGGGTGCTGGCGATCGGCTCACCGTTCGGCTTCGACAGCAGCGTCACAGCCGGCATCGTCAGCGCCAAGGGACGCTCCTTGTCGCAGGAAAACTTCGTGCCGTTCATTCAGACCGATGTAGCCATCAACCCCGGCAACTCGGGCGGGCCGCTATTCAACATGAAAGGCGAAGTCGTCGGCATCAATTCGCAAATATACAGCCGCTCGGGCGGCTACATGGGCTTGTCCTTCGCTATTCCGATCGACGTGGCAATGGACGTAGTCAACCAGTTGCGCACCTCCGGCAAAGTGACGCGCGGACGCATCGGCGTGGTCATACAAGAAGTGACACGTGAATTGGCAGATTCTTTCGGATTGAGCAAACCGACCGGCGCGTTGATCTCGAATGTGGAAAAAGGCGGCCCGGCCGACAAAGCGGGCATACAGGCCAGCGACGTCATATTGAAATTCGATGGCAAAACGGTTAATGCCTCCAGCGACTTGCCGCGCATCGTGGCAGGCACGCGTCCGGGCAGCAAGGTCGGCGTGCAGCTATGGCGCAAAGGCGAAACGCGCGACGTGACTCTGACCGTCGGCGAAATACCCGACGAAAATCGCATCGCGCAGCGCGGCAACAAAAATGGCGGAAATACCGCACCGGCATCCGAAAGCAGCGAACGATTGGGCCTGATCTTATCCGACCTGACGAACGAGCAAAAATCCCAGCTGCAAATCGATGGCGGGCTATTGGTCGAGGATGCCAAAGGCGCTGCCGCACGCAACGAACTGCATCGCGGCGACATCATTCTGGCGATAGGTAATTTTGCGCTCAAGTCTGTGGAACAACTCAACGACCTGCTCAAACAAATCCCCAAAGGCCGCAATGTGGCATTGCTGGTGCGCCGTGGAGAGGTTACTTCCTACGTGGCCATTAAGTTGGACGAAAAATAAACCCAGAAAAGACAGCTCAACTCTTACCCCACCCAGCTGTGCCATCTAGAAAACGTCACAATGGAGTTGGCATGCTGGATTTATCCCTGTTGCGACAATTGATATCGTTCCGGCAGCAAGTTGATGATTTCCCTTTGCACCATGATGTTGTGCTCTTCATAGAGCGCATTGCCGCATAAAGACAGTATTTCGTCAAAATTCTCCAGCACCTTTTCGCCCTGCCATACCCATTCGACGGGCAAGCAAACTTCAGGACCGCTTTCATTAGGATAGTCGGAGCGCACAACACCGACGGCTTTTATTTGCAGACTAGCGCGTGGAGTGCAATGTTTGATGAAAACGATGTCTTCGTTTTTGATGGCCGAAACGACACTATGCAAGTCTAATTTTCCGTCCGGCGAGTGCGGGAGACATACAATGCTCTTATCGATAAAACCTTGCGCATTGCGTTCCTCAATTCCGAAAAATGCAGCCATTACGCCCTCCCTTTCTGTCACGGTATTTACCGATCCTGCATGGAGTGAACTGGCACATCAACCGCTTCAATATACCGTCATGACGTCGAAAAAATACAGCATGACAGAGAATCGCGCGCTGCATGGCAGCCAGAATGCCATTGCAGATTACCTGTTATCACTATACATAACCGAGTTTATTAATCAAGTATTAATTTGACTGGACGGGCGAATCATGGCGGTGGCCACGACCCATCGCTCATATTCTTCTTCCGTGACATATCCCAGCGAGAGAGCTGCCTGTTTGAGCGTAGAACCATCGCGCAGAGCGCGCTTTGCGACTTCAGCGGCGCGGTCGTAACCGATATGCGGAACCAGAGCTGTCACCAGCATCAAAGATTGCTCCATCAATTCGTTCAGCCTCTGGCGATTGGCCTCGATACCTCGCACACAGTTTTGCTCAAAACTTGTCATGCCGTCGGCAAGCAAGCGCAGGCTTTGCGAAAAATTGTAGGCGATGAGCGGTTTATAGACATTCAACTCGAAATTGCCCGATGCACCGCCGAGCGTGATCGCCATGTCATTGCCGATGACCTGACAACACAGCATGGTTAGCGCCTCGCATTGCGTTGGATTCACTTTGCCCGGCATGATCGAACTGCCCGGCTCGTTCTCCGGAATGCGAATCTCCCCCAATCCCGAGCGCGGCCCGGAAGCGAGCCAACGAATATCATTGGCAATTTTCATCAAGGCGACGGCGAGCGTCTTCAGTGCGCCATGCGTATTGACCATTGCATCGTGCGCGGCAAGGGCGGCAAATTTATTACCGGCGCTCTTGAACGGCAAGTGCAGGCGCAGACTCAATTGTGTGGCAACACGCAATCCGAATTCAGGATGAGTGTTTAATCCGGTGCCCACAGCGGTTCCACCAGCGGCCAATTCGTAGACCGCCCCCAAGGTGGCCGTAATCGCGGATTCAGCGTGAGCCAGTTGTGCGACGTAACCGGAGAATTCCTGCCCGAGCGTCAGCGGGGTGGCATCCTGCAAATGCGTGCGCCCAACCTTAAGGATATACGCGAACGCTTCTGCCTTATTGGCTAAGGTCATGCGTAACGCAATCAATGCGGGTATCACCCCCCGGGTGATACCGATTGCCGCAGCAAGATGCATGGTAGTCGGGAAAATATCATTCGACGATTGGCCGAGATTAACTTCATCATTTGGATGCACAAGTCTGTTGATTCCGCGTTCGCCTCCCAGAAGCTCGGATGCCCGATTGGCAAGCACTTCATTCATATTCATGTTGCTCTGCGTACCCGAACCTGTTTGCCAGACAGATAACGGAAATTCACCCCAATGCTGCCCCGCCAGCACCTCTTCAGCGGCTTTAATGATGGCTTGCGCCTTCTCGTCTCGCAGCAAACCAAGATCAAGGTTGACGCAGGCACACGCGCGTTTAACTTCCGCGAGCGCGAGAATAATTTCCTCCGGCATACGTTCGGATGAAATATGAAAATGTTCGAGTGAACGTTGTGTCTGTGCCCCCCAAAGGCGCTGGGCGGGAACCTCGATGTCACCAAAAGAATCACGTTCTGTTCTTGTTTTCATGATTGCTTCCCGGAATGCGTAGCGCCATAACAAAAAAAATGAACTACCGCCAATTGAGTAGCTGTTGCAGCGAGTGTTTCTGCATCATACGTCAGTGCATGATTGGATGTAAATCTTGAAGCGGCAATTGAAAAGCCTGAATCACCACTTGGCAATTCAGGTTTTATTAAAGAAGTAGCAAACCCGATATGGAGCGCAGCGATTTCTGCTCAGGTTTTATTAAAGAAGTAGCAAACCCGATATGGAGCGCAGCGATTTCTGCCAGTCACCTACCTGATTAGCTACTCAAGTCTGTTCAAGACTGCAACAATTGCACATTTTACCAACCCGATTCACGCTCCGGTGTCGCAGTAATTTTGTGGATACTGAGATCCGCGCCGTTGAATTCCTCTTCTGCATCCAGACGAATACCGACGGTCTTTTTAATCACTCCATAGACGATGAAGCCGCCGGCTAGAGCGATGCTGACGCCAAGCAAGGTACCGATGAGTTGCGACATGAAGCTGACGCCGCCGATGCCGCCCAAAGCTTTTGCGCCGAAGATGCCTGCGGCGACTCCGCCCCAGGCACCGCACAGCCCGTGCAACGGCCATACTCCGAGCACGTCGTCGATCTTCCAGCGGTTCTGCGTGAGGGTGAACATCCACACGAACAAGCCCCCTGCCACAGCGCCGACAATCAAGGCGCCCAGCGGGTGCATCAGGTCGGAACCGGCGCACACCGCGACCAGCCCGGCCAGTGGGCCGTTATGCACGAAACCGGGATCGTTCTTGCCTACCCACAAGGCGACCAGCGTGCCGCCTACCATCGCCATCAATGAGTTGACCGCGACCAGTCCGCTGATCTTGCCGATCTCTTGCGCGGACATGACGTTGAACCCGAACCAGCCTACCGTGAGTATCCATGCGCCTAGCGCCAGAAATGGAATGCTGGACGGGGGGTGCGCGGAGATGCGCCCTTCTTTGCTGTAACGCCCGCGTCGTGCGCCGAGCAGCAGCACGGCAGCGAGCGCGATCCAGCCGCCGACCGCATGCACCACTACGGAGCCTGCAAAGTCATGGAACTCCGCACCGAAGCTGGCGTTGAGCCAATCTTGCACACCGAAGCGATGGTTCCATGCGATGCCTTCAAAGAACGGGTAGACGAAGCCGACCAGCATGAAAGTCGCCGCCAGTTGTGGATTGAATCTGGCGCGTTCAGCGATGCCGCCGGAGACGATGGCGGGAATCGCCGCCGCGAAGGTGAGCAGGAAAAAGAATTTCACCAGATCATAGCCATTCTTCTGCGCCAGCTCTTCCGCGCCGGAAAAGAAGTTGACCCCGTAGGCGATACTGTAGCCGATGAAAAAATACGCCAGCGTCGAGATGGCAAAATCGCTGAGTATCTTCACCAGCGCATTGACTTGGTTCTTTTTGCGCACGGTGCCCAATTCCAAAAAAGCGAATCCCGCGTGCATGGCCAGCACCATGATGGCGCCAAGAAGAATAAACAGAGCATCACTGCCCACTTTTAGGTTTTCCATATTTCCCTCAATAAGTGCGAATCGCGCGAAGGCATGCAATTTCTGTTCCAGCCCAGATATTGGCTGATTTAAAAGGATTTAATCTAGATGCATCCAGCAATACGACCAGCACAATTCACCATTTCGGTGCGCATTCCAGCGCGCCGCCCCATGATGATGCGCACGCATGATGCTGTCACGCCCAGTCTTTGAGCATTTTTTCCATCCAGAACAGGCCGACGATAGTTTTACTGTCGGTGATCTTGCCGAGTCGAACCCACTCGATAGCATCGACTGGCGACAACTCGAAAACTTCCAGAAATTCGCCTTCGTCGAGCTGGCATCCCTTGTGCGTCAAGCCTTGCGCCAAATAGTATTCCATTTTCTCATCGGAAAATCCGATGCACGGCCATGCGGTAGCAAGGTGCATCCAGTCGCGCGCCACATAGCCGGTCTCTTCCAGCAGCTCGCGTTGCGCGGTCAGCAATGTGTCTTCGCCGTGGTCGATCTTTCCGGCGGGCAACTCGATGAACTCCTGCTGCGGCGCATAACGGAACTGGCGCTCCATCACCAGATTGCCGTTGTCCAGCAAGGCGATGATGGCGACGGCACCGGGATGTTTGATGTATTCGCGGGTACTGATGCTGCCATCTGGTAAGCGCGCATGGTCTTTGTGGACTTGAATAAAGCCTCCATCGTAAACCAATGCAGTATCGACTTGCGTTTCGGTTAAATCCATTCCAATCTCCAAATCTTGCACCTTAAACCGCTATGTGGTAGCAGTTGCACAAACCATATAGCCAAAATTAGCTCCGCTTCAGCGGGGCTTTTTTCTTCTATCAATCCTTTTGGCCCTGTTGCAACTTTAAGAAGAAACCTCTGCTAAGACGATTATTTTGGAAGAATAGTTTTTCGAAACTACACTAAAGACGGCCTCCCTTGGTAAAAGCACTTCCCCCTCAAGGATTTCTGTCGAAAGAGCTCCAACTAATCTTGCCGATGTCAGATTGGTAAATTTTAAAATCGTACAAGGAGGACTTATGGATGCAATGTTGTACCCTGAAGCACTGCAACTCATAAAGCTCTTTAGAACAAGTGTTCCACCAGCAACTCGACTGAGCCACTCTGGATCTTTAGAAACATGTTGAACATTCTTATGCCATTTGGGGAGGAGTGAGAAGTAGCGCTCTAAATAACCTGCATGTGAATCAAGTGCGACCGTATCCGATTCCTGTGCTATACGAATATCTTCGAATCCTCCTGCCGACCAGTGCGTTAGGGCGTCAGCCAACTTAGGTTGCAGCGCACGCAACATGGCCAGAGGCCAGGGGTGATCATTATTAGCACGGGCGATAGTCGCTATCACCGACTTCATAAGTTTTCTATCTTTTGTGTATGTTTTCCGGAACAATGGTTCTGATTTGCTAAATGAATCCTTTAACTGTTTATAGCTCAGCGGCGTCACAGTCAATACCAATGATGGGAATGATGATGAGATCCGTTTTTGGAAAAACTGTCGCGCATAGATTTACATGAAGCCTGCCATTTCACAGATTCGTTTTGTCGCAATTCTTTCAAGAACTTTTCATAAAAGAGATGATTAAAATGGTCGGCGGCTAATGCAAGCAATGCCGCACCAAAACCCATATGTGGAGTTGGAATCCGAGCATTTGAATATAGCGATGATGATTCAATAATTTCGTTAGGATTGGGAAACCTAACATCCATGCATTTATCCTCAGGCCACTTTGTTGTACCAAGTTGCACATGAAATACAGGATGAGCAATTGCAACAGGAGTTTCAAAGTCATAGTGCAACTGAAGAAGTGATGTAACTTCTTTATTTGCACCAATGTCAAAATAACCAATTTGAACTGTAGAACTTATAATTTCAGATGTTTTTAAATCGTACGTTTCCCTGCTCTGCAATAATATGTGGATCTTCTTTTTGTCTGATACGGCTTTATATGGCCACTCAGGAAGGTAAATAAAAGCTGATACCGTGACCTTTTTGTCCTTATTCGTCGCCACAAAGCCATTTCCCTGAAATGCCTTTGTAACTAAGCCGGCCTCTTCAGCTACAGCTTTAAAACGCTCCCAAAGGGTTAAATACGCCCCATTGATTTCACTATACTTAAGCACGACGCAATCTCAGTAAAGTCCCAGCCAAGGGCCAATATCATCGTAGACGGCTGTAGAAATTCTGGCTAAGTCAGCACCGCGTGGAAACCATGTAATGTTTCCTTTCGAACTTTCCAGGCTAACTGGTTTTTTGGTTACCATGCAATACCATCCGGCGCGTTTCTTTTTATCAACACTACACATGCATGGCTTCACTGTCTTATGAAGTTTTTTCTGAACGTATTCTTGCCCATCATTACATTCGCCATTCTGAAGAATGTCATCAAGGTCATTTCGCCACCAAAGCGGATTTTTTTCATCTGCAAATGGCCCTTTATATAGCGCTTTTGCAAAGAGCTTTTGAACATCAGAATTCTTTTCAAAATCAGTTACCGCGATATTAAGATAACTAGCTATTGCAATCTTATTTACTAATAATCCTGGATATCGAAGAATAGAGTCATATATCCAATATCCAACCAATGTTGGCAGTCTGAGCTTCAAGCCTTTTTTGTCCGAATTATGCACATAGGGAAGAATTTCAGAAATCATCTTTTGGTCGCCAGAAATATACAGGCCAATTTTGTCAGTACTGTCTTGCCGATCAATCACACTAGCAACAACAGCCGCTGGGGATTGAAGTTTGTTTTTTCCCCTCATGACTAAAATGCCTGTAACTAATTCCTTTACTTGAGCGAATCCATTAGCCAACAGTTCTATTTTGGTTGCCATTTCTGCTGGTTTTTTACAATCAAGAACGATTCGTCCATCTCCCCATTCACGCTGCCTCTCCAGCACAGAGTCATCATTCAAACCCCTAGCATAGAGACAAATTGGAATGCCCAGTCGATCTGCAACTTTAGAAACGATCGCTTCAGAAAGCCCGGTGTACGTTTTAATTTGCGACAAATCCCTATCGCAAACAATCAGTGTTAAACCAAGATATTTGGTGCTTTTTAATTCCTCATACAAACGATCTTCATATGCCCCGCTAGTTGGTGTAATGCTTGGCAAAAATCGTTCAAACTTATTACTCGGCGATAGAGCTTGAGTAATAGCTAATGTCAATTTATTGGCATGCTTATCATCGTCTTCGAAAAGTAAAACAAGGTTGCTGGTTGGCTTCTTTGTCGACATAGCTAACTCCTTGGTAAGGCAATTCGAATGCAGGTTGCGAACCCAGACGGAGGATCAACAATTTCAATCTTTCCTTTTAGTTGACTGAGCAATTCATCAACTAAACTTAGTCCCAATCCCATGCCCGACCCAAGAGGATTATTGAGTCGAGAAGTTGTTGTAAATAAAGGATCAAAAATTCGCTTATGCAACTCAGGCGGAATACCTATACCTGTATCCAAAACTTCTACAATGTGCCATTTCGGCTCATTCCAACCTCGAAATACAATCTTAGGGACAAGAGCTAATGACTCTGCAGCCAGAATTGCTTTTAGCGCATTCGTGTATAGATTAAGCAAAATACCGCTATAAATAGGAAGTGCAATGGGCGGAGCCTCAATAGTTGGATCAACTTCGCACTCAACGACGATCCCTCTTTCTTTGGCGAAATGTCCAAATTTGTCTATTACGCGCTTAATTTGAGCTGCACTCTTGAAAGTAATCTTAGCGTCTAAATGGACCGCATTAATAAATGCACTTGTGTAATCCATTTGCGCTCGAAATGCATCGTAACTTTCCTGAATATCATTAACAAGCACGGTTAACGATGGATCTCGTTTGGCTAACAATTGAATTTTTTCTAATGCCTCCTGAAGCCCAGCTACAATACGAGTCGCCTCATGAGTCATAAATCCAGCGACTGCACCCAGCAAGCTCATTGTTTCCAGTTTTCGTCTAGCGTCCCGATCATAGCTTTCAACCTCATCGAGTTTGGCCGCCAAGCCGGTGTAATGCAGAATTAAACGGGACTTGTCGCCCTCAGTGAGGGTTTGACTCTTCTCTATATATTGAACTGCGGCGCGAAAATCGGCTCGTGCACTTTTCGCAGCCTCTTTAGCTTTTCTTTCTTCTTCAAGCAGAAGTAGTTTTTTATCTTCGTTTGCTAGGAATTCCAATCCTCCGCGAACGATATCAACAAGCTGCTCAAATGCTTCATTACTTAAAAAACCTTCCCGATCCATTGAGGGCGTAAGATCTTTATTTGAAGCGGACAACGCAGCGGGGGCTGATTCAACGAATACCGCCCCAATTAGCTGAAAATTTGTGGCTATATTTAAAGCAGGATTTTCTTTCGGCCTAGGTTTGATTTCTGGGGCTATTTGGAAATTTTCTACTGCAATTTTGGAGCGCCAGTCACGCCGACTATGTGCATTGTCCGCATCCACTGATAGCCAATCATCATCCTCAAAGCCATAAGGCTTGATTCGAAAGCCATGATCAATTATCGCCACGCCAACATTTTCACGTACCCAAGCCCAAGCAGCTGAACCATTGATTCCTTGATCTCGAAACACTCCTGCTCTTCTAGGAAAGAAACGTAAGTCTGCCACAAGCCCATTTGATATAGCAGAACTCAGAGGGACAATTAATTTGGTAGAACCAGGAATTACATTAAAAGTAACTTTGTATGTGACTTGATTTTTCGAAGCAGAAAGGTCAATTGTTAGCCTAGCCCAACATCTATCAAGAACTTTCTTGGCGATGTCTAAATTATCAGCTTCTGCTTCAATACTGCTCGGCAGTACTGTTCGAAAACCAGGATCTTTATCGTGATTAATTTCAACACGATCACTAAATCGACCACTTTCCAATCCAGCTAAAGGTGAAACAATTTTGAGTACATCGGCACGAAATTTTGAACCGGTAATAAAAGAAGGCGGATGCTTTAATTTACGAATTCTAAGTTCAGTTCCGGTTGGTGTTGATGGATCGACTTCAAAAACTTTATAGGGTATCTTTGCTTCCCGTATATCCGTTTCTCGATCCAAGTTAGGCCAGCAGAAAACTGCGACAACTTTTGTTTTCTTTTGAAGTGTTTTATCTTCAGCAATCGAAGTGAGGGTGAGATGGTCGCCTAGAAATCTTACTGCAAACCTACCAATTCCTTTTTGACCAGTTCTCCTGCGTCCATACCTAGGAGATATGTTTTCCATTGTTTTATGTGAAGTTGCAATGGTCATCCATCTGGCCTTGAATTCATCAAGAGTCATTCCATGCCCAGTATCAACTATCGACAAAACGTCCTCTAGTTCAGAGTCGCCCTCAACAGTATGAACACCTTCGTCGCCAAAAGAGACAGTGTCCGTTTGAATAGGTAGCTTTATTATTGAAACATCACAGGAAGCAGAATCAGCGTCGTATGAATTTTTAACCAGCTCAACCAGTGCCACCTCTGGACTTGCAACCAGACGCTCTCCTAGCTCTTGTAAAAGCCGGCCTTCAGTTTGAAAAACTACGTTTCCATTGCTAATCATTAACTCAGTCATTGTGGTTAGAATTTCTTGACCCAGTTATTTAAAATGGTGTTCATTTGGCGCACTTCAATTTTTTTAAACGAATTTGCTTGAGCCACCACCTGCGATTCAAAATCAATATCCAGTAAATACTCCTGGATGCTTCTTAATACATTCTTGCGCGTAGTATGAATGCCGAACACTGAGCCAACTGTTTGGGCGCCTATAGAGTTAATCAGCACTTTCGGACCAAACGATGTAAACCCAGAATGGATAAGTAAATCTGGTATGGCCGATTTTTCATAGTCGTACCATGGAAATTGATTAATGCAAGTGTATGTTTGTCTGTCAGACTCTGGAATACTATCCAGATACGCTTGCAACTGATCGCTTATTGGATGCTCATTGGATTTAATCAGCCAGCAGAGCTTTCCCTCATCTACAAAATACTTATTAAATGTTTTGGAGGTTAACATTCGAAGTGACTTTGGAACGTGGCGTAATGTTGTTACGCACGGGATCACATCATCAAGAGTTAATCCAAAGTGAATTCGCTGTCCATCAGTAAGAGTGAATATGTCCTGCGAGCCGGGGCTTATGCCACGACGTGCCCACACCTCACTTCTATTGCTGTGCTGCAAAATCTCTTGATCTGTGCCACTTATCCCTTTTCTTGGAGAGACTTGAAGGTCTTCAGAAACATCAAAATACTGCCAATTACCGTTATTGGAATTTTTATCGATTATAGTAATGCAAGCAGTAGTTAGTACCCCGTCAAATATCGACTCTTGAAAGCGATAAATACTTACGTCCCATTTATGTTTATTAATGAGGTTTCGCAGGCCTTTTGAAGATGGCCGAGAAACCCACTCAAACGGCACCACCATGGCCAGCAATCCATCATCACTTGTCTTTAGCAACCCAAGTGCGATGAAGTATAAGAATAGATTCCCATGCATATTAAAACTAAAATCCAGCTCTTTTGCTAGATAGTTAGCGGTATCTTCTTTCCATGGCGATTCAATATCATGATGACGCACATATGGAGGGTTGCCTATACAGGCGGAAAATCCAGTTTCCTTAAATCGGAATGCACAGCCAAGTTCTATTCGGCTACGCGAAGTCAGCTGGATTTGCTCAAAGGTGTTGGGACTGGATTTAATCTGTTTGGGGGAGGATGGCCGAATGTGCTGAACGGCATTGGGATCAATTTCTACTCCGACATATTCTTCGAAATGGCCGCCGTGGCTGAAACGCGCATCTCCAGCCCCTAAATCGATTACGCGCTGAAGTTGCGGTCGATATTGTTTAACAATATCCCAGTAGAACGAAACAATTGGAGCTGGCGTGCTAACTTGAGAGTTACTGAGCTCATAATAGGTGCGCGGAGTTCTCACGCGATATCCTTATGAAATTGGCCACTGGTAATTAATATCCTCATATGTCTCCCCATTCATGACCGCCATAGATAGAAGCTGGCATGTTTGTTTTCCAGCTCGTCCACGAAAAAACGGCGTACCCTAAATCACAAAGATCAGATTTCGCCGCTTCTTCGTCAAATCATATCCGCCTACTGTTCATTGCACAAGACAAATATGGGCTATAAGCGATAGAGCCGTATTGAGGAGATTTTTATTCAACAAGTCGGGATATACCCTTTAAGGCGCAAGTTTGGTTTCGGATGGTGATTTTTCCATTTTGATAGTCAATATTAGAGCTCTGCAACCTCATCAACCGTCTTCAGGCTACGTGAGCCTAATGGCTGCGAATTATCGTTACTTTTTTATCCGACGCACTTTCTGAGAGGGCGTCTGAGAAATGGCAAATTGGTAGCGACTTACAAAATCAGCGATATCAATCTCAAGCATATCCGCCAGTTCAACGAATTCCGTAAAGTCTAGCCGACGTTCTCCGCGCTCATATTTTGAGACAAAGCTTTGTGGCTTGCCCAATTTTTCAGCAATATTGACTTGCGTTAAACCAGCCTCTTCTCTTGCAGCCACAAGCAGGCTGCGAAAGACTTGGTAGTTATGGCTATGTAATGGGCTTGGCATGCGCCCATACTAGTAACCCATTGCAGGTTATCCCAAAACGGGTTATCTTTGCTCTTGGCTATTACGTCTAGCCACAGGAATTAACTAGCCAACTTGGTATGGGGTTCGCAATGATTAAGAAACTTGTACGCGCTTCGATATTTCTTGCTGCCACTTCATGGTTAGCGGGATGTGCCCTAGATCCCCAATATACCGTTGCAAAAAATGAGTCTGATGTCAGGCAAGGAATTTCAGTTCGCACTGGTTATCCCCGTTGTCCAGATTGCAACAAGGTGAAAACTTATACCTCGTCTGCTTTAACTGGCTATTCTTGGTCCTATAACGCTAATGGGCAATTAACCGGGCGCGTATACGTTGGGATCACAAACAATCAACCCCAAAATGCCCTCGTATATTTTTTGAAAGTCGAGCAAACGAACAGTGGAATTTTCACGTCAGGGGCTGGGGTATACCTAGTTGACGATGCTGGTAATAAAAAGTTGCTCAATGAGTTTCAGATGAATAATGAACTAAGGCTTTCCGCATATCAAATGAAGGGGTATGGCAGAGACGCACAATGCCAGAGCAATATTGGCTACTCTTGCTGGTGGACTGATTATTTCATGCTGACGCCCGCAATTCTTGATCATGCAATTAATTCCGGACATCCATTAACTTTGTTTATTGGACAGGTTCTTGCCGTGGCAACGACTGATGGATTTAATCGAACAACTGGTGCTGTTCCTATTGGAGGAACGGTGACTATCAGTAGTGCATACCTAAAAACATTAAGGGATGAATTGGCTTCTCGCGGGATTCAACTACCATCGGATGCAGTGCGCCAGTAGATTACCTACTCAAAATCGTACCCTAACGAAGACATCACCATTTCTGCAAACGGGTCGCGATCCGGCACCTCTTTTCCAAAATAGCTTAAATTTCCCAATTCAGGTGCGAATTTTTGCAACACAAAAACCAACTCGTCGCGGTGCTCTCTTATAGAGGGTAACCGAGAATGTGCATAATGCAGCCATCGCCTACAGTCTTTCAGGCATATCGAATTAAAATGATCGCCATGTATTCCTCTTAGTCTGTAGTAGGCAAGCATGATACCGAACACTTCGAATGACATTATCCGCGCAAGATATTTCCAGTTTTCCACGCTAATCGTAAGTGCCTTAGCCGACACAGTGGGAACCTCATCATAGACAAACAATTTGCCGATTTCTTGGTGCGTCTGCGTAATTAAATCGATAAGTTCTCGGGAACTCAATTCTGGATTTTTCAAGAGCGTCCATAATGGGCTGCGAATCCATTGTGCAGTTCCCGGAAATGCATCGTCCACAACGGTAACAACACTGTTGTTACTTCCTCTTGTATCTCGCGGCAATCGTTTCCCGCTCGAATATCTCAGCCAATCATGAGAAAGCTCCTTGGTACCTCCATTCGCAGGATCGGATCGCACGAGAAAGAATCGCTCAAGTTGGCTGGCATTCATTCCTGATTGCAGCGACACAGCAGTAAACCATAACTTGGACTGCAACCTTTCAATATCGGTTTTCGGTGGTTGTCCGCGCGACTTTGGCATTAGAGAATGTGTCGTTGTCAAGAGTCTGTTTATTCATGATAACGCGACACTGGGAAAATTCGGAAAATTATTAAACAATCACCGGCAGTAACCCGCTATAACAAAGCATAAGTGAGTAATACAAATGAGCGCACCTGCAATTAATAGTCTGGTTTATGAGCTGGAACAATCGCTCAATAACAAATATGGCCCGATGATCTCAAACGAAGATTTGCGACTTGCCCTTGGTTATCCATCAATGCCCGCATTTCGACAAGCGTTGTCTAGGAAAACTGTTCCGGTTCCCGTATTTGCTTTGCCAAATCGTCGAGGTAAGTACGCCTTGGTCAAAGATATCGCAAACTGGCTTGCTACACAGAGAGATGCGGCGGCCTTCCAAATGAATAAAGATAAAGGAAAGTGAAATATTGAATTGTGCTGTCGCCGTAAGGGGATGGCGCATTGAGCGGCTTCCAGAAATGGAAGTCTTTTTTAAAGCTGAGGAAACCAACCAAATGAATTAGCACGGTAGAAAGTAAAAGAGCCATGGATGCGGATCCTAGCTCTATCACTTGAAACATTCGAATGCACTCCGAATGATTCGCACATTAGATGTCTTCTTGGTTTTTGTCAAGATGGATGTGTTGTTGTGTTGCTTGAAAACAGCGGTATCGGACTTTTTCGTACGATGCCGTTGGCCAAACTTTGCCTTTGGATTGGCTCCGTATTTTTGGAGTTAATCATTATGACGCAACATTTTTTGCTTAGCGCAGCACTACGAGACTTTTCCCTTAAAGACATTCTAGACATGTCTGAGGACGATGCCATGATGTTCTTTGCAGAACATCGTTGGAAAAGTCGAGATCATCAAGTTTGCCCGCAGTGCGGGCTGATCGACAATCATTATTTCCGCACCAAGCGCAGACAATGGAAGTGCAAGAGTTGCGAACATTGTTTCAGCGTTACTTCCGGTATGGTGTTCGATGGACATCGACTACCTTACAAACTGCTACTGACGGCTTTGTTGTTGTTTACCAGCGCTGCCCAAGGAATGTCTGCACTTCAGATGTCTCGGTTGCTCGGTATTCAAGCGAAATCGGCAGCAACATTCGAAGGGAAGCTAAAGGAGGTATTGGTAAAACAAGCTAATCGGCCCTTGCTAAAAGGGATTATCCATGTCGATGGGGGTCATTTTGGTGGGAAGCCTAGAAGAGCTCGCCGTCGACGCAAAATAACGCCTGAAGAGGTCATGGCGCGGATAAATCAGAAAGGATCTGCCAAGCGAAAACGTTACCAGGGTTGTTCGCAACTTAACTTGAAAAAGAAGGCCAATAAGCGTGTGACGTATGTACTACGTGAGCTGGATGCGGAGGGTAAGAAGGCAGTTAAAACTATTGTCTGCGTAGGAAAGACTGAAAATGAGAGGGACGCGCTAGCCTTCATTCATCGCTATGTGGAAAAGGGCAGCACGATCATGTCGGATGAGAACCCTGCATATTCAAAACTCAATACGCTCGGTTATACACACATGGCCGTGCAGCATTCCATCGAGTACTGCAGGGATGACGGGGTAAACGAGAATCAGGCCGAATCATTTTTTTCTCGTCTACGCCGCATGGAATATGGCACGACCCATCGTATAACGCCAACTTACCTCATGGACTATTCGCAAGAGATGGCTTGGCGTGAGGATACGAGAACAATGACAACGTTAGAAAAAATTACTGAGCTGCTAAAAATGTGCAATAAAAACGGCCTATCGGAATGGTGGCGTGGTTATTGGCAAGGCAACCGACGCGGAGATGAAATACTACTCAATGACCTGCTTAAAATAGAGGATAGCCTTCGGACTTAACTGCCAGCTGCCTTCTTGAAATGTTTTGGTGGCATGGGTTCTGTCCACCCATCCGCTAGAGCATATTTGCTTCATCCGGTGGCGGACGCTTGTGCGTAGCGCCGAGAAATCTTCGCCTTGAAGATCGATGCTCACGCTTTCCGCAATCGAGATGGCAATGTCGGTAGTGCTGATCGGGTGCGGATGGGCTTTAGACACGCACGACAGTACCAAATTAGTTAAGCCGCCGTGTGCGAAGAATCGGCTATTTGTTGGCCCACGGATAGGCCTGATTAGAGTCGGGTCGATTCGAATCTCGTGCAGACGAATGGTATTATCAACAGAGGCAAGGTTATTCCGAAGACTTTGGATATCCCTCTGCTTGAGCTTGATCAACTCGGTCAGCTCTTTTTCTGCTTTGGCAATATCGCCTTGCAGCCGTGCCCGTTTATTTATTAGCCATTTTAGTGAGGGTGGGATACGCGTCGTCATACCCCATAACTTACATTAGCTAATCAGGAAAATCTTGGGCACGAGCTACCGAATGGCGCCTTAAACGAACACTCCCGCCGAAGCGGGAGTGTCCTGAATCAAAACCACCTGTATGGCTAATGCAGCAGCAACGACTGTTGTACAGATACCGCACACACCGACATCAGGGTGCCCGGCAAGATTCCCAAGGCCAATACGACCAGCCCGTTGATCGAGATCAGCAGCGTGCTGTCGGGCTGCATGTAGATGCGCTCATGGCTTTCCGGCGCGTCGAAATACATCAGCTTCACGATACGCAGGTAATAGAAAGCGCCGATCAGCGAGAACAGCACCGCCATGATAACCAGCGGAATATGCCCCGCCGCCACTGCTGCATTCAACACCGAGAACTTGGCATAGAAACCCACTGTCGGCGGCACGCCGGCCATGGAGAACATCAGCAGCAGCATCATGAATGCGAGCCACGGGCTGCGTTGGTTAAGCCCCTTGAAGTCGTTCAATGTGTCCGCCTCAAAACCTTCGCGCGACAGCAGCATGATCATGCCGAAACCGCCCAAGCTCATCAGCACATAAATCACCGCATAGAACATGGCCGAGCCGTAACCCTCGATACCGCCGCTCAGCACGCCGACCAGCAGAAAGCCCATGTGGGCGATGGTCGAATACGCGAACATGCGTTTAATGTTGGTCTGTGCGATAGCGCTGATGTTACCCACCGCCATCGACAGCACCGCCAGTATCGCCAGCATGCCCGACCAATGGATCATCAGCGGCTGCATGCCCTCGACCAGAATACGCATGACGAAGGCGAACGCTGCGAGCTTCGGCGCGGTACCGATAAGCATGGTCATCGCGGTGGGCGCGCCGTGGTACACGTCGGGAACCCACATATGGAAAGGCACCGCGCCAAGTTTGAATGCCAAGCCGGAAACGATGAACACCAAACCGAACACCAGCAGTGCTTTATTAGCTACGCCATGCTGAATTGCGGCGGAGACGGCATTCACATCCAGCGTACCTGTCGCGCCGTACAGCATGGACATACCGTACAACAACAGACCGGATGCCAATGCGCCCAGAATGAAGTATTTCATCGCCGCTTCGGTAGCAGTCGCGGAGTCGCGCTGCAAAGCAACCACCGCGTACAAGCTGAGCGACAACAATTCCAAACCCAAGTAAAGCGTAAGGAAATGGCTGGCAGAGATCATCACCATAATGCCCATCAGAGCGAACAACACCAACGCCAAAAATTCACCGGAGAACAGTCCGCGCGCCAGCAGATAGCTGCGCGAATACACCAGCATCATGGATACCGCGAGATAGCTCAGAAGCTTTAGCACATCGGACATCAGATCGTCCACGAACATATTGTGGAACAGATGCGTGACACCATTCTGGTGGGTTGCCACCGTGATCAGCGAGCAACCGAGCAACGTGAGCTGCACCAGAAGGTAGGTCACGGTTTTAGTGCGGCCGGAAGTGAACAGATCCGCGATCAGAATCACACTTACCATCGCCAACAGAAAGATTTCTGCGTAGGCGGGAAACAGGGTGGACAAGAAACTCATATTTTCCTCAATTGCGAATAGCTCGGTTTAGCGGCAACTTAAATTTTGGAACGGGCAAGATGAACTAGCAGATCGTTCACCGACACATGCAATATCTCACTGACCGGTAAGGGATACAGCCCCATAACCAACACGGTGATCGCCAAGATGGCGAATATAAATTTTTCGCGCAAGGTGATGTCATGCAGGTGGGCGACATGGTCGTTGGTGACCGCGCCGAAGATCACGCGCTTGTACATCCACAGCGTATAGGCGGCGCCGAAGACCAGTGTGCTGGCCGCGAGGAAGGCATACCAGAAATTGGCTTTAACCGCGCCCATGATGACCATGAACTCGCCGACGAAACCACTGGTGCCCGGCAGTCCGCTGTTCGCCATCGCGAACAGCATGAAGAAGGCAGCAAACACCGGCATCTTGTTCGCCACGCCGCCGTAATCGACGATTTGGCGGGAATGCACACGGTCATACATCACACCGATACACAGGAACAACGCGCCGGCCACGAAGCCGTGCGAGATCATTTGCATCAGCGCGCCTTCCATGCCGTAGGCGTTGAAGATGAAGAAACCCAGCGTGACAAAACCCATGTGCGAAATGGAAGAATAAGCGATCAGTTTTTTCATGTCGGCCTGGGTCAACGCCACCAGACCGATATACACCACCGCGATCAGCGACAGCGTGATCATGAAGCCAGACAGGCTGTGGCTGGCATCGGGAGCGATAGGCATGGAGAAGCGCAGGAAGCCATATGCGCCCACTTTCAGCATGATCGCCGCCAGCACCACCGAACCGCCTGTTGGCGCTTCAACGTGCGCGTCCGGCAACCAGGTATGCACCGGAAACATCGGCACTTTTACCGAGAACGCCATAAAGAAGGCCAGGAACACCAATATCTGCGCGGTAAACGGAATCGCCATTTCATGGTAGTCGAGTATCTCGAAACTTCCGCCGGAATGGGTGTACAGGTACAACAACGCAACCAGCATCAACAGCGAGCCGAGCAAGGTGTAGAGGAAGAACTTGACCGCCGCATATACACGGTTGGCACCGCCCCACACACCGATGATAATGAACATCGGAATCAGCATCGCTTCCCAGAACACGTAGAACAAAATCGCATCGAGCGAGGCGAACACCCCGTTGACCAAGCCGGACATGATGAGGAAAGCCGCCAGATATTGTGCAACGCGCTTTTCGATCACTTTCCAACCGGCCAGAACAACCAGCGGCGTAAAGAAACTGTTCAGCAGGATAAACAACACCGAGATACCGTCCACACCGAGGTGGTAATGGATATTGAAGCGGACGATCCAGTCCTTCATTTCCACAAACTGCATGGCGCTGGTCATCTTGTCGAAGCCGGTATACAGCGGCAACGTCACCAGAAAACTCAGCACGGCCCCTACCAGAGCAATCTTCCGCGCCAGAGGAGCATTGCGGTCATGTCCCGTCGCCAATACCAGCACGCCAAAAATCATGGGGAGCCAGATAGCAACGCTTAACAAATGAAATCCAAAAATCATGCTTATATCCTTATTGTGCAGCGACTTTATTCAAACCAGGTGCGGATGGTCAACAACACGAACACGCCAATGATCATCGAAAAAGCGTAGTGGTAGATATAGCCGGACTGCATGTTGCGCAACACTCCAGAGAGGCGCCCCACCAATCGTGCCGTACCGTTCACCATCACCCCGTCGATCAGATTCACATCGCCGAACTTCCACAGGAAGCGGCTCGCACCGCGCGCGCCCCCGGCGAAGAACCAATCGTTGAAGCGGTCAAAGTAATACTTGTTATCGAGCAGCGTGTAGACACCCTCGAAGCGCTGCTTGATCGCGGCTGGAATGTCGGGACGCTTCATGTAGAAGAACCACGACGATGCCACTCCCGCCAGAGCGAGCCAGAAAGGCAGCTCTGTTAAATCATCGAAAATCATCGCAAATGCGCCGTGGAACTCCTCGCGCATTTCCGCAAGTGCGTGATGTGCATGGCTGATGTAGATCGCATCCTTGAAATAGTCGCCGAACAACATCGGCTCTATCGTGATAAAACCGATGCACACCGACGGAATCGCCAGCAACACCAACGGCAACCAAACCACCCAAGGTGTTTCGTGAGGCTTCTGCCCCGGAGCCAAGCCATGATGTTCCTCATGCACTGCGTCCGGCGAATGGCCATCATCATGCGCAATAGCCTGCCCTGAGCCTGTCGAAGGGTGATGCGCATCTGTATGAGCTACCACGTGAGCTACGGGTGCATGCGCCGCTGGCGCATGAGCCTGTCCTGAGCTTGTCGAAGGATGATGAACTTCTTTACCGAAGCGCTCTTCACCGTGGAACACGAGGAAATACATGCGGAAAGAATAGAAGGCGGTGACGAACACGCCCGCCACTACGGCAAAATAGGCGAAACCGGAACCAGGAAGATGGGAAAGACGAACAGCCTCGATGATATTTTCCTTGGAATAGAAACCAGAAAGACCTGGCGTTCCAATCAACGCCAGCGATCCAATCAATGACGTGATCCAGGTGATCGGCATGTACTTGCGCAGGCCGCCCATGTTGCGGATGTCCTGATCGTGGTGCATGGCGATGATGACCGAGCCCGCCGCCAAGAACAGCAGCGCCTTGAAGAATGCGTGCGTCATGAGGTGGAATACTGCCACCGAGTAAGCCGATGCGCCCAGCGCCACGGTCATGTAGCCGAGCTGCGACAGTGTGGAGTACGCCACCACGCGCTTGATGTCGTTCTGGATGATGCCGAGGAAGCCCATGAACAGGGCGGTGATCGCGCCGATCACCATCACGAAGGACAACGCGGTTTCGGACAACTCGAACAGCGGCGACATGCGCGCCACCATGAAGATACCCGCCGTCACCATGGTCGCCGCGTGGATCAACGCGGAGATCGGAGTCGGGCCTTCCATCGAATCGGGTAGCCACACATGCAGCGGGAATTGCGCTGACTTGCCCATCGCGCCGATGAACAGCAGGATACAGATGGCCGTAATCAGATTCCACGAGACGCCGGGGATAGGCGCCATGTCATTCACATAGCGGTGCACGTTGGCGAACACGGAAGCATAGTCCAAGGTACCGAACACCATCAGCACCAAGCCGATACCCAGCAGGAAACCGAAGTCGCCCACGCGGTTCACCAGAAACGCTTTGAGGTTGGCGTAGATCGCCGTGGGGCGCGTGTACCAAAAACCGATCAGCAGATAGGACACCAAGCCCACCGCTTCCCAGCCGAAGAACAGTTGCATGAAGTTGTTGGCCATCACCAGCATCAGCATGGAGAAAGTGAACAGAGAGATGTAGCTGAAGAAACGCTGGTAGCCGGGATCTTCCTGCATGTAGCCGATGGTGTAGATATGCACCATGAGCGAAACAAAAGTCACCACCAGCATCATCATCACGGACAGGCGGTCGATCAGGAAGCCGACTTCGAAACTGGTATCGCCGGATGTCATCCACTTGTATACCGTGCCGTTATATTGATGCCCTGCCAGCACGTCCTGAAAGATCGCCAATGAAGCGAGAAAAGAGACCGCCACCAAAGAGATAGTGATGCGATGCGTCCAAGTCCGTCCCAACACTTTACCGAACAGGCCGGCCGCTATCGCGCCGACTAGCGGAGCCAAGGGAACCAGCAGATAGAGATTTTGCATATTGCTCATGGGTACGCTTAACCTTTCAGGCTGCCGAGATCTTCAACGTTGATGGTGTTCAAATTGCGGAACAGCACCACCAGAATCGCCAAACCGATCGCTGCCTCTGCGGCCGCGACGGTGAGAATAAAAAACACGAATATCTGGCCCGACACATCGTTCAGGTAATGGGAAAAGGCGACAAAATTGGTGTTTACGGCCAGTAGCATCAATTCGATCGCCATCAGCAACACGATGATGTTTTTGCGGTTCAAGAAAATGCCCACCACGCTGATGGCGAA
Organism: Gallionellaceae bacterium; assembly: GCA_009773615.1. Classification (GTDB taxonomy): domain Bacteria; phylum Pseudomonadota; class Gammaproteobacteria; order Burkholderiales; family Gallionellaceae; genus PALSA-1006. Next base: position 34,499 of record WSYA01000003.1, on the reverse strand, counting down.
GAGCACCGCACTTAACACCAAGTAATGAGACAGACTTAAGCTCAACATACTTCCCCCTAAAATTTTAGCTCTTCACTTGATCGGCTTTGGCTGCGTCTGGCTGCGCAGATACTTTTTTTGATGCGGGCATCGAGATCAGGCGCACGCGATCTTTGCTCTTCACCAGCACCTGCTTGCTTGGATCCTGTTTCTTTTTAGCGCGCCCCGCACGCAGGGTCAGCGCGATAGCCGCAACGATGGCGACCAGCAGAATCACCGCAGCCAATTCGAACGGATAAACATAGTCGGTATAGATCAGGCGACCCAGCTCTTTGGTGTTGCTGTAATCCGCCGCATGCTTGGCCAAGTGCGCCCCGGTTTCCGCTGTCTGACGACTGCCCAGCACCCACACCATCTCGAATATCATGAACGCGGCCAGCACGGCACCGACCGGAAACCAACGCCAGAAACCTTCCTTCAGCTCCTCCAGATTGATGTCCAGCATCATCACCACGAACAGGAACAGCACCATCACCGCGCCCACGTAAACCAGCACCAGTGTGATCGCGAGAAACTCCGCCTCCAGCAGCATCCATATTCCGGCCATGCTGAAAAACGCCAGCACCAGAAACAGCGCCGCATGCACCGGGTTGCGCGCCGTGATGACGCGCAACGCGGCAAACACCGACAGCGCGGCAAACATAAAGAAAACGATTGTTTCTATACCTATCATGTCCTAGTCCTTAACGGTATTTTGCGTCAGACGCGCGGTCTTTAGCGATCTGTGCTTCATGCTTTTCGCCCACCGCAAGCAGCATCGGCTTGGTGTAGTACAAGTCACCGCGTTTTTCACCGTGGTATTCCAACACCCGCGTTTCCACGATGGCATCCACCGGGCATGATTCTTCACAGAAGCCGCAGAAAATACATTTGGTCAGGTCAATATCGTACTGGGTGGTCCGACGCGAACCATCGCTACGTTCGGCCACTTCGATCTTGATCGCCAGCGCGGGACAAACTGCTTCGCACAGCTTGCAGCCGATGCAGCGCTCTTCGCCATTGGCATAGCGGCGTTGCGCGTGCAGGCCGCGAAAGCGGAAGCTTTGCGGGGTCTTCTCTTCCGGATAATGCACCGTGATCTTGTGCGAGAACAAGTGTTTGCCGGTCACCGCCATGCCCTTGAGCAGTTCGATTAACAGGAAGCTTTTAAAAAAATGCGCGATCTTTTCCATTTTGTCTCTCACCACAGCCAATAGGGTGTTTGCATCCAGGCGGCGACCACCACTACCCAGACCAGCGTCAACGGGATGAATACTTTCCAACCCAAGCGCATCAGTTGATCGTAACGGTAGCGCGGGAATGTCGCGCGCAACCACAGGAACAGGAACAAAATGAACGACATCTTGCCCAGCATCCAGAACAGACCCGGTATCTGATTGAACGGCGCGATGTCCACAGGCGGCAACCAGCCGCCGAGGAACAGCACCGAAGACAATGCCGCGATTAAAATCATGTTGGCGTATTCGGCCAGGAAGAACAGCGCGAAGCTCATGCCGGAATATTCCGTATGAAAACCGGCCACGATCACCGACTCGTCTTCCGCCAAGTCGAACGGAGAGCGATTCGTCTCCGCCACTCCGGCAATGAAGTACACCACGAACATCGGGAATAGCGGAATGAAATACCAGTTCAACATGCCGTAATTGCCGTGCTGTCCGCGCACGATGTCGCCAAGATTCATGCTCTGCGCTGCCAGCAGCACGCACACCAGCGCGAAACCCATGGCCAACTCATACGAAACGATCTGCGCGGCGGAACGTATAGCACCGAGGAAGGCGTATTTGGAGTTGGATGCCCAACCGGCAATGATGATGCCGTACACGCCCAGCGAAGTCATCGCCAAAATGTACAACAAACCGGCGTTCACATTGGCCAACACCATGCCATCCGCAAAAGGAACCACCGCCCAAGCCGCCAAAGCAGGCGCAATGGACAATATCGGCGCCGCAATAAACAGGAATTTATTGGAGCCGGTCGGAATGATGATTTCCTTCATGAACAGCTTCACGCCGTCGGCTATCGGTTGCAACAGGCCGTAAGGTCCGACACGGTTCGGGCCGACGCGATCCTGCATATAGCCGAGCACTTTGCGTTCAACGTATGTAAGGTAAGCAACGCCGAGCATTACCGGCACTACAATGGCCACGATCTTGAGCAGTGTCCATACCAGCGGCCAAGCCGGGCCGACAAGACTCCATAGCGAATCCCAGAATCCGAACAGATTCCAGAACCACTGTAAAAATTGCAGGACTTGAGCTTCCATCATGCGCGCTCCACTGTGATCGTACCAAACATCGCGCCTAAAGCGGCTGTAGCAGCATGACCCGCAGCCACTCGCACCACACCTCTGGGCAATTTATCATCGGCTGCTGCCGCTATGCTCACGCTGCCCTGCCCTTGGCTGACTTTAACTGTCGCGCCTACTTGCACACCCAGCTTTTTCAGCTCTTCGCTGTGCAGCCATGCCTGCGGCGTGGCCGCATCCACGGTGGCCTGCAACGGCGCGGAACGGCGCACCACAGCATCCGTCGCATAGATCGGCACGTCGCTCACGCGCTGCAAACCGCCCGCTGCGGAAACCGCATTCGTATCGATCGCGCTAATCGTATTGCTCAACTTGGCGGCAACGTCCACGCCCTTGAGCGCTTCATCGCGCACCGCTTCGGAGGTGTCCTGATCGAAACCGGAAATTTTCAGCAGATTGCCCAACACGCGCAAAACTTTCCATGCAGGACGCGCTTCACCCAAGGGTTTAACTGCGCCCTTGAAGCTTTGCACGCGACCTTCGGTACTGACGAACGTGCCGGAAGTCTCGGTAAACGGCGCGATAGGCAACAACACATCAGCATAAGAGGTCGCGTGGTGCTTGTACGCGGACATCGCGATAACCAGATCGGCCGACTGCATCGCGGCGATAGCCTGCTGCGGATTCGCTGTATCCAACTCCGCTTCCACATTCAACAGCACATAAGCCTTGCGCGGGGTCGCTAGCATGGATGCTGCATTCAACCCCTTCGTTCCCGGTGTGGCGTGCGCCAGATAACCGCCGACGCTGTTTGCCGCTTCACCGATGAAACCGAACTTGCCATTGCTCAACGCCGCAATCTGTTGTGCCAACGCTTGCAGCTGTGCGGCCTGAGGATGTTGTTGCGCGAAATTGCCGAGCAGTACGGCGACGCATCCGCCGCAGGACAGGCTCTTGGCGATGGCAACCGCCCCGGCACTTGCGGTCTGCGCTTTACCGTTCTTTTCTGCATCCAATGCCTGCGCAACCTGAGACAGCGCGGCCACCAGCGCATCAGGCGCAACGATGGTTTTGTTCGCCACTTTCATCAGCAAGTCGTCATCGACAGAATGAATGATGTTGGCTTGCGCACCCTTCTTGACTGCCTGACGGATACGTGCAGCCAGTAGCGGATGATCCTTGCGCAGGAAGCTGCCGACAATCAATACGCTATCCAAGCGGCTGATATCGGCGATAGGCATGCCCAGCCAAGGCGTACCTTGCTGTTTATCATCGGCACTGAAATCGGATTGACGCAGACGGAAATCCACGTTGTCGCTGCCGATGCCGCGCATGAGTTTTTGCAACAGGTAAAGCTCTTCCAGCGTGGAGTTTGCTGTCGCCAGCGCACCGATCTGTTCCGCTCCCGCCCCGTTGGCGATGTGGCGCAGCCCGTTCGCCGCATACTCCAGCGCGACTTGCCACTCCACTTCCTGCCACTTGCCATCTTGTTTGATCATGGGCTTGGTCAAACGCTCGGCGGAATTCAGCCCTTCGTAAGCGAATCTATCCTTGTCGGACAACCAGCATTCATTGATGTCTTCGTTCTCGATGGGCAATACGCGCAATACGTGATTGTTCTTGGTCTGCACTGCCAGACTAGTGCCCAAACTGTCGTGCGCACTGATCGAACGGCGACGCGATAATTCCCAAGAGCGAGCCTTGTAACGGAACGGCTTGCTGGTGAGCGCACCAACCGGACACAGGTCGATCATGTTGCCGGAGAGTTCGGAGTTTACTGTGCCTGAAACGAAGGTCATGATCTCGGCATGTTCACCTCGGAACGCCTGCCCCATTTCCATTTGACCGGCGATTTCCGCACCGAAACGCACACAGCGTGTGCAATTGATGCAGCGACTCATCTCTTCGGCCGAGACCAGCGGCCCGATGTCTTTGCTTAACACAGTGCGTTTTTCTTCATGGTAACGCGATGCACCGCCGCCATAACCGACCGACATATCCTGCAGCATGCACTCGCCGCCCTGATCGCAGATCGGGCAATCCAGTGGATGGTTAACCAGCAAAAACTCCATCACACCCTTTTGCGCTTTCACTGCCTGCTCGGATGCGGTGAACACTTTCATGCCTTCGGTCACCGGCGTAGCGCAGGCGGGTAGCGGCTTGGGTGCTTTCTCAACCTGCACCAGACACATGCGGCAGTTCGCCGCGATGGATAGCTTCTTGTGATAGCAAAAATGCGGAATGCTGATGCCTGCTTTATGCGCGGCCTCAATCACGGTCGTACCGTTTTCCGTTTCGATGCGCTTGCCGTCAATTTCGATGTTGATCATTGCTCACCTATCCGTCTGCCTTACACCAAGCAACGCTTGTGCTCGATGTGGTATTCAAATTCCTTGCGGTAATGCTTGAGGAACCCCTGTACTGGCCAAGCTGCAGCATCACCCAATGCGCAGATGGTGCGGCCCGCGATGTTGTTGCACAGATCTAGCAACAGATCCAGATCTTCCGGACGCCCTTCGCCATGTTCGATGCGATGCACGATGCGATACAGCCAACCGGTACCCTCGCGGCATGGAGTGCATTGACCGCAGGACTCTTCAAAATAAAAATAGGACAGGCGCTCCAGCGCTTTGACCATGCACGTGGTCTCGTCCATCACGATGATCGCGCCCGTACCCAGATACGAGCCCGCCTTTTGAATAGAGTCGAAATCCATATTCAGATCCATCATGATTTCGCCGGGTAGCACGGGCATGGATGAGCCGCCGGGGATCACCGCCTTCAGCTTGTTTCCGCCGCGCACGCCGCCCGCCATTTCCAACAGCGTCTTGAACGGTGTGCCCATTGGCACCTCGAAGTTACCCGGATTGTTCACATGACCGGACACAGAGAACAGCTTGATACCGCCGCTGTTCGGGACACCCAAGTCGGCAAATTGCTGACCACCGTTATTGATGATGTACGGAATACTGGCGAAAGTCTCGGTGTTATTGATCGTGGTCGGCTTGCCGTAGAGTCCGAAAGTTGCGGGGAACGGCGGCTTGAAGCGCGGCTGTCCTTTTTTGCCCTCGATAGATTCAAGCAAAGCGGTTTCTTCTCCGCAAACATACGCGCCGTAACCGAGATGGTTGTGCAGATCAAATTCAAAATCCGAACCGAGAATATTCTGACCGAGATAGCCCGCTTTGCGTGCCTCTTCGCAGGCCGCTTCCATACGCTCGTAAGCTTCGAATATCTCGCCGTGAATATAGTTGTAGCCGGTCTTGACGCTCATCGTGTATGCCGCGATGGCCATACCTTCGATCAACATGTGCGGGTTGTAGCGCAGGATGTCGCGATCCTTGCAAGTACCCGGTTCGCCCTCGTCGGAGTTGCACACCAGATATTTGTCGCCCTGGTAGTTGCGCGGCATGAAACTCCACTTCAAGCCGGTCGGGAAACCCGCACCGCCGCGACCGCGCAAACCGGAGGCTTTCACCTCGGCGATGATGGCTTCAGGCAGCATCTTCTCGGCGAGAACTTTGCGCAACGCTTTATATCCGCCGACCTTGAGGTAGTTTTCCAGCGTCCACGGCTGATCGAAATGTAGCGTATTAAAAATGATAGGAGTGCTCATTGCTTGCCCCCCTGCCCGCCCGCGCTTAGCTCTGCCAATATCTGGTCAATCTTCTCGCCAGTCAGACGCCCGCACAATTTTTTATTGTTGATCGTGAACATAGGCGCATCCACACAGGCTCCCATGCACTCGCCTTCGCGCAAACCGAATTTTCCATCGGCGGTGATCTCACCCAGGCCGATACCCAGCTTATTTTTGAGATGCAACAGGGTTTCGTTGACACCGCTGAGTTGGCAGGAAAGATTGGTACACACAGTCAAGGTGTACTCGCCCATCGGCTTGAGCTTGTACATGTGATAAAAAGTGGCCACTTCAAATACGGCCATCTGCGGCATGCCGATATAGGCGGCAATATCAGCCATGTCTTCCGGCGCGATCCAGCCCTTCTCGTCCTGCACGAAACGCAACGCAGCCATGACCGCAGACTGCCGCTGATCCGCCGGATATTTCTTGAGCTCGCGCTCTATATTTGCTTGAATTTGATCGGATAACATCAGCGGTCTATCTCTCCAAAAACGATATCTTGTGTGCCGATGATCGCCACCACGTCGGCAAGCATGTGGCCGCGAGACATCTCGTTCAAACTTGCCAAGTGTGGGTAACCCGGCGCACGGATCTTCATGCGATATGGCTTGTTCGCCCCATCCGAAACCAGATAGATGCCGAACTCCCCCTTTGGATGCTCCACCGCCGAATAAACCTCCCCCGTAGGCACATGCATCCCCTCGGTGAATAGTTTGAAGTGGTGGATCAGCTCTTCCATGTTTTGCTTTATCGCTTCGCGTTTCGGCGGCGCAAATTTGTGATTTTCGGTGATCACCGATCCCGGATTTTTGCGCAGCCAGTCGACGCATTGCTTGATGATGCGATTGGACTGGCGCATTTCTTCAACGCGCACCAGATAACGGTCATAACAATCGCCTTCGACCCCGACCGGAATGTCGAAATCCATGCGGTCGTACACTTCGTAAGGTTGCTTCTTGCGCAGATCCCATGCAACACCGGAACCGCGCAACATCGGGCCGGTGAAGCCCAGCGCCAAAGCGCGCTCCGGCGAGACAACACCGATACCGACCGTGCGCTGCTTCCAAATGCGGTTGTCGGTCAACAGCGTTTCATATTCATCTACATTGGCGGGGAAGCGATTGCAAAAATCTTCAATAAAATCGAGTACGGAACCTTGGCGATTCTCGTTCATGCGTTTTATCGCGGAGGCGTTATGAATCTTTGATGCCTCGTACTGCGGCATAGTATCCGGCAAATCGCGGTACACGCCGCCGGGACGGTAATACGCCGCGTGCATACGCGCGCCGGAAACGGCCTCGTACACATCCATCAAATCTTCGCGTTCACGAAAGGTGTAAAAAAACATCGTCATTGCACCGAGGTCGATGCCGGAAGCGCCCAGCCACAGCAAGTGATTCAAGATACGCGTGATTTCATCGAACATCACACGGATGTATTGCGCGCGCAGCGGCACATCAATGCCGGCCAACTTCTCGATCGCCATGACATAGGCGTGCTCGTTGCACATCATGGACACGTAATCCAGACGATCCATGTAGGGCACTGACTGCAAAAACGTCTTGTGCTCGGCCAGCTTTTCAGTACCACGATGCAACAGGCCGATATGCGGATCGGCACGCTCGACCACTTCGCCATCCAGCTCCAGCACCAGACGCAATACGCCGTGGGCAGCCGGATGCTGCGGCCCAAAATTCATTGTGTAATTTTTAATCTCAGCCATTGCGATTCCCTTGATCGTATCTCAGTGACGACTGTAATTCTCTTCACGAATGGTACGCGGAGTTACTTCGCGAGGTTCCACGCTAACAGGCCTATACAGCACGCGCTTCTGCTCTGGATCGTAGTGCATCTCGACATGCCCGGACAGCGGAAAATCCTTGCGGAACGGATTGCCAACAAAACCATAATCGGTAAGGATGCGGCGCAGATCGGGGTGTCCCACAAAGACGATTCCGAACATATCGAATGCTTCGCGCTCAAACCAATTGGCGGAAGGCCACACCTCGATGACGGAATCCAGCATGGGCATCGCATCATCCAGTGCAAACACTTTCACACGCAAACGCATGTTGTGCTCCACAGAAAGCAAGTGATAAACGGCCGCAAAACGCTGCTTGAATGGATTGATGCGTTCTTCATCAACCAGATAAATGCCGCCCTCAGAAGTCTCGCAACCGTAGGTCGAATAATCAACACCGCACACATCAATCAATTGTTCAAAACGGAAATTGGGATCATCACGCAGTCGCATAAACACGGCCATGATATCTGCCGCATCGATCACCATAGTCAATTCGTCGAGCCTGTTTTCCAGGCTCAACACTTTGTCCGTGAAGGCCTCTTTCAATTGCTCGCCCAGCATATTCAAATCGTCAGCCATGTTTATCCTAACGCGCGATGGTATTGGTTCGGTTGATCTTCTTTTGCAATTGAATCACGCCGTATAACAATGCTTCCGCAGTCGGAGGGCATCCCGGAACATAGATGTCGACAGGAATGATGCGATCACAGCCGCGCACGACCGAATACGAATAGTGATAATAGCCGCCGCCGTTGGCACACGACCCCATCGAAATCACATAACGTGGCTCGGCCATTTGGTCATACACTTTGCGCAAAGCAGGTCCCATCTTATTGCACAGTGTACCCGCCACGATCATCAAGTCAGACTGGCGCGGGCTAGGACGAAAAGCTCCGGCGCCGAAACGGTCCAAGTCGTAACGCGACAGCGCAACGTGCATCATTTCCACAGCACAGCAAGCCAAACCGAACGTCATCGGCCAAAGCGAACCGGTACGGGTGTAATTGATGACCGTATCCAATGAAGTGGTGACAAACCCCTTCTCAAGAACGCCTTCTATTCCCATTCCAACGCCCCTTTCATCCATTCATAGATAAAGCCCACAACGAGTATTCCCAGGAACACCATCATGGATAGAAAACCGAACAACCCAATTTCTTTCAGCACGATGGCCCAAGGAAAAAGGAAGGCGATTTCAAGATCGAACAGGATAAATAGGATAGCCACCAGATAGTAGCGCACGTCGAATTTCATGCGCGCATCTTCGAATGCCTCGAAGCCGCACTCGTAAGGCGAAAGTTTGGCGCTATCAGGGCGATGAGGGGCTGCCAGCCTCCCTAGAACCAAAGGCACAACCCCGACGGCCAGACCGACACAGATGAACAGCAAGACTGGAAAGTAGTTTTCCAACATTCTGATTCCCCCCGCATGCAGCACCCTAAAACGGATACGACATGCCTCTCTAGTTTATTTTAATCAACCAAAATCTAGATGCTTTGGCTTGATGTTTGGTGCGGGGCAAGGGACTCGAACCCTCACGTCCTTACGGACATAGCCACCTCAAGGCTACGCGTCTACCAATTCCGCCAACTCCGCATGTTCTTAATTGTTTTTTATTATTATCGAGGCACTTCTTTTGATTTCGACCCGGGCACATCAGGCACTACCGGAGCCGGCACGACTTGCTGTACCGACTTATTCTCTTCGATCTTATCCATCACGCCCTGCCCCTTTGACGGGTTCGCGTATAAGTAAGTCAATGAAAGGCTGGTAATAAAGAAAACGGTGGCCGCTACAGCAGTGCTTCGACTCAAAAAATTTGCCGAACCACTCGAACCAAAAAGGCTTCCAGCTGAACCGGTTCCAAAGGCAGCGCCCATATCAGCGCCCTTACCATGCTGAATCAACACAAGACCAATCAACACAACCGCCGTTACTACATGAACAAACCAAACTAATGTTTCCACTTACCACCCCAAGAATCAAAATTTATTATGACAAACCAAAAATCGCTAGGCGATGTTCAGGCAGTCATTATTATCGCGCCATTATTGCGCCGCACGGCAAATCGCCACAAAATCATTCGCAACCAAAGACGCGCCACCGATCAGCCCGCCATCTATGTCCTGCATCGCGAACAATTCGGATGCGTTGGCCGCTTTAACGCTACCGCCGTAGAGTATACACAAGGCCTGTGCGACATGGCTATCCTGTTGCGCAACTCTTTGTCGAATAAACGCATGGACAGCCTGTGCCTGATCTGGCGAAGCAGTTTTTCCCGTGCCAATCGCCCACACTGGCTCATAAGCTACGACGGCCTTTGCCAATCCCTGCGCACCCGCACTATTAAGCACGGCATCCAATTGCGTAGCCACTACCTGCTCAGTCACCCCCGCCTCGCGCTCCGCCAAAGTCTCGCCAACACAAAAAATAGGCGTCAAACCAGCCCTTAAGGCTGCATCGAACTTGGCTGACGCACTGACATTAGTCTCTTGAAACAAACCACGGCGCTCTGAATGGCCGATGATCACGTATCGACAACCGAAATCAACCAACATTCCCGGTGCCACAGCTCCAGTATATGCACCTTCTTCGTGTTGATTCAAATTCTGCGCCCCCCAAGCGACATTGCCACCCTGCAACATCGACTGCGCTTGCGCCAAGTAGGGATACGGGACACACACGGCATAATCCGCGCCTTTAAGTTCACGGACACCCGCGACCACCCCCTCCAGTAACGCTTTGTTACTAGCTAGGCGACCATACATTTTCCAGTTTCCAACGACTAATTTGCGGCGCATCTGATTATTTCCTGTTGCCACGAAAGTCCTGAATCCTACCTGCGAAAACTGGAACGGTCAATCTCGCTTGCGGACCTGCTTGGACAGAAATCACATCCCCCCCTCCTCTCGTAATACATCCCAGACCAAGCTCCCGGTATCGCATGTAATAATTGTGTAACAAGTACTATATATCATGCGAATTGCTGATAAACGGCAAGCGAGCAATCCAAACTAATTATTAATCTGGAGAATCCATGAGCAAATTAAATCGTCTTCTTGGCAGCATCGGCCTCACTGCCGCACTGCTAACTGCTGGCACAACCTTCGCCTCTGACATCACTGGCGCGGGTGCAACCTTTCCTTACCCCGTTTACGCGAAATGGGCAGAAGCCTACAAAGCTCAAACGAACATTGGCCTCAACTACCAGTCCATCGGCTCCGGTGGCGGAATCAAACAAATCAAAGCGAAGACTGTCAACTTTGGCGCCACCGATGCCCCTCTGAATGTAAACGAACTCGGAATGGCTGGCCTGACCCAGTTCCCAACCGTTATTGGCGGTGTGGTTCCTGTCATCAACGTGGAAGGCGTTGCCCCCGGCCAGTTAAAACTCACCGGCGATACACTGGCTGGCATTTATCTGGGCAAAATCACCAAGTGGAACGACCCGAAGATCGTGGCGGACAATGCAGGAGTTGCACTGCCTGATGCCGGCATCAATGTCGTTCACCGTGCAGACGGTTCCGGCACGACATTTATTTTTGTCACTTACCTTTCCCAAGTCAGCACCGACTGGTTCCGCAGTGTCGGCGCAGCATCCGCTGTGCAATGGCCTCTTGGTATGGGCGGCAAGGGCAATGAAGGTGTTGCCTCCAACGTAAAGAGCATCAAAAACTCCATCGGTTATGTTGAGTATGCTTATGCGCTGCAAAACAAAATGACCTACGTGCTGTTAAAGAATCGCGATGGTCAGTTCGTCAAACCGGAAGATGTGAACTTTCAGGCTGCCGCCGCCAATGCAAAATGGAAAGCAGAAGAAGGCTTTTATCAAATCCTGACCAACCAACCTGGCAAAAGCAGCTGGCCAATCACTGGCGCGACTTTTATCTTGATGCATACAAGTCAAGCCAATAGCGAATCCGCAAAAGAGGTGCTGAAATTCTTTGACTGGGCCTACAGCAACGGCGGCAAGCTCGCATCGGATCTGGACTATGTCCCCCTGCCGGAAAACGTCATTAAAATGATTCGCGACTCTTGGAAGTCTCAAATCAAAGGTGCCGATGGGAAAGCTGTCTGGAAATAAATAGCATGGAGCACGCTGATTTTTTTATTTTATCGGTGTGCTCTCCAGAATAATTTGAGGGGGTTTCGACCCCCCAAATTTTGAAAATTTATTCCATATCCCGTGAAAATCAATTTTCAAAATTTGCATGAATTAATCATCAGGCCACTATGCACACGTTAGACACGCGCTTAAAACGACAGAATCTGCTGGACATCCTGTTTCGCAGCATCACTCGCTTATCTGCATTTGCAGTGCTGGCATTGCTGATCGGCATCATCATCACGCTAATCATCGGCAGCATACCCGCCATCCAGGCATTCGGGTTCGGATTTCTAACCAGCTCAGAATGGAATCCAGTCACCGAACAATTCGGCGCGCTGGTTCCCATCTTCGGCACAGTAGCCACCGCTACCATCGCCTTATTGATCGCCATCCCCGTCAGTTTCGGTATCGCACTCTTCCTGACCGAACTCTCCCCCCAGTGGTTGCGACGACCACTCGGCATCGCCATCGAATTACTCGCCGGCATTCCCAGCATCATCTACGGCATGTGGGGACTGTTCGTGTTCGTGCCGTTGTTTGCCGAACATGTAGAACCTTGGATCAACGAGCACTTGGGTACCCTCCCGCTCATCTCCCCCCTGTTCACCGGCCCCAATATGGGCATCAGCGTACTGGCGGCCGGGATCATTCTGGCCATCATGGTCATTCCGTTCATCGCATCGGTGATGCGCGACGTGTTCGACGTCGTCCCTTCGCTGCTTAAAGAATCCGCCTATGGACTAGGCGCCACCACATGGGAAGTGATGTACCAAGTCGTCCTACCCTACACCAAAATCGGCGTGGTCGGCGGCATCATGCTCGGACTGGGACGCGCTTTGGGTGAGACCATGGCAGTCACTTTCATTATCGGTAACGCACACAGACTCAGCGCATCGCTACTTGAACCCGGAAACAGCATCTCCTCCGCTCTGGCTAACGAATTCACCGAAGCCGTTGGCGATTTGTACACCTCAGCATTGATCGAACTCGGTCTGATCCTGTTTTTCATTACTTTCGTTGTGCTATCGATAGCCCGCTTCATGCTATTCAAGCTGGCACAACGAGAAGGTCGAGGAGCCTGATATGTTTTCACTTTACGCACGACGCCGTTTCATCAACGGGCTCAGCCTGACCATTTCCGTGCTCGCCATGGCATTCGGCTTGTTCTGGCTGGGGTGGATATTGTGGACCCTGCTGATGCAAGGCCTTCCGGGAATGAATGCCAGCATATTTACACAGACCACGCCTCCCCCCGGTAGCCGGGGCGGACTGGGCAACGCCATCTGGGGCAGCCTGATGATGACATCGCTTGCCACGCTGATCGGCACGCCCATCGGAATTCTGGCCGGAACCTATCTGGCAGAATTCGGCCAACGCGGCTGGCTCGCCCCGGCGACCCGCTTCATCAACGACATTTTGTTGTCTGCCCCATCCATCGTCATCGGCCTGTTCGTGTATGAAGTTTATGTCGTCAAGGTCGGCCACTTCGCTGGCTGGGGCGGCACGCTGGCACTCTCCATCATCGTCATTCCCGTGGTTATCCGCACCACCGAAAACATGCTGCGCCTCATCCCCAACACCCTGCGCGAAGCGGCAGCCGCACTGGGCACCCCGCAATGGAAAGTCATCAGTTTCGTGACATTGCGCGCCGCCCGTGCCGGAATACTGACCGGCATCCTGCTAGCCGTGGCCCGTATCAGCGGGGAGACAGCCCCACTGCTGTTTACCGCGCTGAACAACCAGTTCTGGAGCAGCGACATGAACCAGCCGATGGCCAACTTGCCCGTGGTCATCTTCCAGTTCGCCATGAGCCCGTACGATGACTGGCGCAGTCTCGCCTGGGCCGGCGCACTTCTCATTACGTTCAGCGTGCTAACCCTCAACATCCTCGCACGCGTGATGTTCCGTCAAAAAGCCAATACTTATTAAGGATGCAAGCAGATGAATGCTGAACAAACCGTTACGCCCAAGCTGATCGTAAAAAATCTGAATTTCTACTATGGCGCGGATCGTGCACTTAAAGACATCAACCTGACCATCCCCGAAAAGATGGTCACCGCCTTCATCGGCCCGTCCGGTTGTGGCAAGTCCACCTTGCTGCGCACTTTCAACCGCATGTACCAACTCTATCCAAAGCAGCGTGCCGAAGGCGAGATACTTCTGGACGGCCAAAATCTGCTGGATAAAAAGCAAGACCTGAACAAACTGCGCGCCAAGATCGGCATGGTTTTCCAAAAACCCACCCCGTTTCCGATGTCCATCTACGACAACATCGCATTCGGCGTAAAACTGTATGAAAACCTGAGCAGCCGCGACATGGCCGAACGCGTGGAATGGGCATTGAAAAAAGCCGCGCTATGGAATGAAGTAAAGGACAAACTGAAACAGAGCGGCACCGGACTCTCCGGTGGACAGCAACAGCGTTTGTGCATCGCCCGTGCCATTGCCGTCAAACCCCAAGTGCTGTTGCTGGATGAGCCGACCTCCGCGCTCGACCCAATCTCCACCGCGCACATCGAAAAACTGGTCGATGAATTGAAGAAAGAATTCACCATCGTCATCGTCACGCACAACATGCAACAAGCCGCGCGCGTTTCCGACTTCACCGCCTACATGTACTTGGGCGACCTGATCGAATTCGGCGACACCAGTACCGTATTCACCAACCCGAAACGCAAAGAAACTGAAGATTACATCACTGGGCGATTTGGATAAAACCGGACTACCATACGATCCGCAGGCTGAGCAAATTTTGCAATCCGCTCAGCCTGCGGTCAGTTTTTCAAAAGCAACACAGCGCCCTACCTCCTGCTTCGACTTAGCCTCATCCCAACCCAAAATTTCAGCCACAGCTTGAGCGATCAACCCTAGCTCGCTTTCCGTCAGCTTCGCCAAAATCAACAACGGCATACGCCGACGCAGCAAATCATCCAGATACACGACCATTTCCTCGCGCGCACAAAACAACAGGTCGGCGTAAATGAACGGCAGCGCGGGTACGATACGTGTTGCCAGCGCAGAATTAATTTCGACGTCGCGCAGAATTGCGCTCGTGCGTTTGCCGTGTCGGCGCATGAGCCATTTGGCGCTTTCGGCATCAATGCCAAGCCTCTGCGCCTGCTCGACTACGGCTTCAGACCATGCGGTGAAATCATCCGGTGCCCAGGGGAATACGCGCCCTTTAGTGCGGCACGATATATCCACTTCAAGCTGAGCGCACACCGCATCCACAATGACGGCGACATCTCCCCGCGCCGAAGTGAGCTTGCCACCGACAGAGTAGAACACACCGTTGCCCGCCGTCTTTAATTCCCAATCACGGCTGACGGCGGAGGGAGAAGCGTCATCGCTCTGCCGCATCACGCGCACACCGGCATAGCTGCCTATCACATCGCCTTGCGCCCACTGCGTGTTGAAATAGTGATTCACCTCGCGCAGCAGATACTCAACATCGGCTTTCTCCACGTCCACATGTTCGATGTCACCACGATAATCGGTATCAGTCGTGCCCACCAGCGTGAGGCCGTACCACGGGATCATAAAGAACACGCGCCCGTCGGACTTGGCCGTCAGCAACAGCGCCTCTTCCCCCAGCATCTTCGGTAAGATGAGATGGACACCCTTGCTCAGGCGACACCATGCACGGCTGATCTCACTCGCCGTCAACCATTGCCCGGTGGTATGCACGACTTGTCTGGTTTGAACTACAAAGCTTTGGCCGTTGAGTTTATCCCGCACCGTTGCGCAGAACTGTTCCTTCCCCCTTGCGGGGGGAATGGATGATTCGATGAGTTCGCAATAATTAACGCACACCGCACCCGCATCCATCGCCCCCGCGACCAACTCCAACACCAGCCTGGCATCATCGGTCTGCGCATCGGCATAGGTAAAACCGCCGCGAAGCCCATCGGGAGAGAGCGCGGAAAAACGTTGAGCGAACTTGCTTCGATTGAAATAACGATGGCACATACCCGCGTCGGAAATACGCGCCAGCAAATCGTATAGAACCAGCCCCGCCTTCAGTTGCAATCTGAAAATACGGCTGTGCGCATACACTGGCACGCCGAAGCGCAGCGGCCACACGCGATGTGGCGCAGTCTCCAATAACATGCCACGTTCGGTCAGCGCTTTCTTCACCAGTTTGAAATCATACGATTCCAGATAGCGCAAACCACCGTGGATCAATTTACTGGACGCGGACGATGTTGCTCCCGCCCAGTCCCCCTGCTCCACCAGCGCGACTTTCAGCCCGCGCAGCGCCGCGTCGTATGCCGTCCATGCACCATAGATGCCGCCGCCGCACACCAGAAGATCAAACTGAGAGGAAGTCAGAGATGCAGGATCGCGCTTCATGCGCCCCTCATGTGCAACGCCTTTTGCGGCAGGTCGCTGATAAGAATATCCACACCGAGGCTCAGCGCCTTGTTGATCTCCTCGTCACTGTTGCAGGTGTACACCGCGATGCTCTTACCCTGCCCGCGCAACAGCCGCACGAAAGACTCATTCAGCGAAGCAATAGGCAGACATAGCCCGTGCAGAAAACTCTGCTCTTCCAGAACGCGTTCCGCATCCGCCAAGGTCTGGTCTGTTTCAAAATTGTAAACCAGAGGAAACCCTGGCCGGTACTGCTGCGCATAGACCAAACTGGCGAGATCGAACGAAGACACGAGGATGGCGTCGCCATGACTGAGCCCGACCATATCCAGCGTCTGCCGCACTTTAATCTCATGCCGCGTACGCTCTTCCCAATCGCGATTTTTTATTTCGAGCAACAGACGACAACGATGCCGATATAGCTCGATAAATTCCTGCAAACGCATGATGCCTTCCGCCTGAACGCCCTGCCCGAAATGCTGTGCAAAATTCATCGCACGCAATTGCGTGTAGTTGAAATCGTCGACGTGCTTGGTATCGTGGCCGGGCAACTTGCTCAGATAACGGTCATGCCACAGCACCGCCACCTCGTCGCGGCTCAGCTGCACATCGGTCTCCATGCCGTCGATGGCATAGTTCAGTGCCCGGTCAAAAGCGCTGCGCGTATTCTCCGGCGCCTCCTTATTGGCACCGCGATGGGCAAATATCAAACTACGCTTATGCAACCCGCTATCCAGTGTGCTCATGTCATTGCATCCTTAAACAGATGCCTAAGTGTAATCTGAATTGCGGCATCCATTGTTGAAGCTGAAAAAATATTAACGTACTATTCTCCCGGATGAAACTTGGCAATTATTCAACCGTTCCGGCGCATCAATTCGCATGAGAGAATCGCATGAGTCACACACCGCTTAAACCCCCGGCACAAAATATGACTTCCGACGACAAACCCGCCATCAATTTCGATTTCAATGCCTCGATGGCCGACATCGAAAAACATCTGGAAGAGGCGCGGCGTAGCACGGCGCACGAGTTCATCGAACCTCAACGCTCCGCATTTCCAACAGAGTTACAGCCCCCTCCAATGCTGGCCCCCTCGCCGCCGCCCGCGCAACCTGCGGCTTTCGAGTCGAGCTTCCTGGCCGAGTTGGCGCGCGAATCCGCACAGAAACAAGGAGTCAACTTGTCCGCAACGCAAGCGCTGCAAGCCCGCTCGCAGCGCCTGCACGACGCACTCAATCGCATCGTTGGCTTCTTCACGCCGCTAATCCAGTATGCCAACAACATGGAACCGGATATTTCCAGAAGCTATCGTCTCGACGCCCGCACCACCTATACGCGGCTGAAATGGCGCGGCGCTTTTGTAGATGCCCGAAAACAGGATATCTCCTCCACTGCGCTGCTGGCTCACGTCACCTTCAGCGTCAATTACTGCGCACCCGAACCCGTTCTGGCTGCCCGCCCCTGGGATCAACTCGAAGCCCTGAAAGCCGAATTGAACAACCTAAAATTAAAAGCGCTGGACGAATCGGAACTGGACAGCAAGCGCCCCAAGCAGGAATGGCTGCAAGTGCGTCTGGCGCCCGAATTCCCCGTGCATCTCAGATTTCAGGCCAACTACGACAAAGGCCACATCGACGTCATGAGCCGCAACCTGCTTGCCTTCGGCATCAGCGCTTACAAACTTCAACCTGAAGAAGTCACATCCGCAATGTTGGACGACTTGGGCAGAGTCTTACTCAGCCGCGCGGACAAGCTACCCTCCGCATTGCTCCCTCTCTGAGCAAAGCGACCATTGCATATCCCGGCTCATATCCCGCCCTATTCGTCGATTGGAGACATATCCATTCGGCAAATCGCAGCCGCTTTCCTGCTCGCGCTGCTGCTGCATGCGCTGGTACTGCTCGCGTTCTATTGGACTCCCACTAAAACGCAACTCGCACATAGACAAACTCTTGAGGTATCCCTTGAGTCCTCCGCACCCAGCAGCTCGCAAGAGCCGGATAAACGCCCTCCTCCCAAGCCGCAACCGGTTCCCGTAGAGGCACCCGCAACGCAGCCTACACAAACCGTACCGTCGCCAGCCGAAGCTCCACCGCAACCGGCTACTCCGTCTGCCGCATCAGCGCACAACAGCACACCTGTTGCCGAAGAAATTCAGCCCCTGTTCCGTCTGACGCGGATGCCCGGTTTCCAGCAGAAAGTCGAAGCGGACTACCCGGCCCAGGAGAGGCGTGCGGGGATCCAGGCGAACGTACTGGCCGAAGTCACCATCAACGCACAGGGGAACGTGTTGAATGTACGAATTATCAAAAGCGGGGGCGCTGCTTTTGACGACGCAGTGAAACAGGCTTTGCAGAAAAGCACCTTCACCCCCGGCATGATAGACAACAAACCCGTGGGCACGCGTTTCCAAGTGCCGTTCCGGTTCAATCTAAACTAGCACGCCAAATCATCAGCGCCGAAGTACTGTTGCGTTGGCAGCATCCCGAACGCGGCTTGGTTTCGCCGCTGAAATCCATCCCGCTGGCCGAGCAAACCGGCCTGATCCTCCCCATCGTCCAGTGGGTACTGGAAAGCGCCTGCGCCCATCTCAAGGCATGGGAGAGTGATCTGCACAACCGGCACTTGCAACTGGCTGTCAACGTCGGTGCGCGCCAGTTTCATCAAGCGGATTTCGTCGCACAAGTGCGGCAAGCGCTGCACAACAATTCAATCTATCCCAGGCTGATCAAGCTGAACTCACGGAAAGTCTGATCCTCGATGATATCGAGAACACCATCATCAAGATGAACGAGCTTATGGAGATCGGGGTGCGATTTTCGATGGATGATTTTGGCACCGGCCTTTCATCGCTCTCTTACATCACGCAATTGCCGCTCCATCAGCTCAAAATCGACCAATCCTTCGTGCACAATAGCAGCACCAAAGGCCGTGCAACCCGAAACTGTTTGATACTAAACGGCGACACACTAGGCAAGCGGGTCAATTCACCCGCCCGCATCTGTGGCTAATCTCAGTACCGGACCGCATTTGCAGCTCTGCCTATGACACACTACAATCTGACTTCGAAAAATTCCCCTGCATCTAACTGGCAACGCTCCCTCATGCGCACAACTACAGTCTTGAACAGCCTGCACCGATTTATTGCACTCTTGTTTTGCCTGCTTGCCTTGTGTGCAAGCGCATCGAGCGCTGCCGCAGAGTGGACGATCAACGGCACGGTGTTTGAAAAAGGCACGCGCAAACCATTGAGCGGCGCGTACATCGCGGTGCGCGAAAACGAGAGCATCTCGTCCATTTCCGATGAGCGCGGACACTTCGAATTGCAGTTGCCCGATGCAGGACGTTACACGCTTAGCGCGGCCACACTGGGCGGAACCAGCCCGATCAATATCGTCATCGAACTCAAGCCGGGCGTACCGTCTCCCGCGCCGGTCTTCTACCTGACTTCCGGCACGTTGCTTGAAGAAGTCGTGGTGCGCGCGCAACGCAGCCCGGACCGGGTCAGCAAGACCGTGATCTCCGGCGCGGAACTGCGTCGCGTTCCAGGCTCCGGCGGCGATCCGCTCAAGAGCCTGCAAGCCTTGCCCGGCGTGGTCGCCAGCAACGGCGGCGCACCCGCCGTGCGGGGCTCCGGCCCCGGCGACAATCTCTATTACGTAGATAGCCTGCCCATCGGCAAGATATTTCACTTCGGCGGCGTGAGCGTTTTCAACGCCGATCTGATCCAAGATTTCAATTTGTACAGCGCGGCATTTGCGCCGCGTTATGGTGATGCGACCGGTGCGGTGCTGGATGTCGCCCTGCGCGAACCGCGCAGCGACAGAGTCGGCGGCAAGGCCAACATCAATTTAATCGGCGCGGATTTTCTGGTGGAAGGGCCGACCGCCGCGAACCAGTCGATGTATTTCGCGGCGCGGCGCAGCTATTTTGATCTGCTGATTAAGCAGATAGAACAACGCGGTGTCACCATACAAATCCCCAACTACAGCGACTATCAGGGCAAGTATCTGTGGAAGATAAATGACTCTGACCGCCTCACTCTGCATGCCCAGGGCGCAACGGATGAGCTCAAACTCAATGTGGGCGGCAGTTCGGTCATCGCTCAGCAGCAGCCCATATTGAGCGGCGACCTGAGTTTCTCGGACTCCTATGCCATGCAGGCGGCGATGTGGGATGCAGCCGTTTTTTCGGGCACGCAAAACAAGCTCGCGCTGGAACACATCGCCAACGAATTCAACAACACGCTCGCATTGGCGGGCAACATAACCCTCAAACAAGACACCAACCAGATACGCGAACTCATGCGCATTCCGCTGGCTGAAGGCCACGAACTGGCGCTGGGCGGCAACCTGAGCCGCATCCAGACCAGCGTCAACGCCGACATCATCAATCCCACCTGCACGCAGTTCGATCCGAAATGCGATTTGAGCAGCGCACCGCGTTCGCAATTGAACGAGTCTTTTTACAACAATGCATGGGAGTTTTCCGCGCAAGACCGTAAACGGGTCGCGCCGAAACTCACGCTCATCGGCGGCGTGCATCACAGCGGGGAAGATTATCTGGGCAAGTCTTACACCGAACCGCGCCTAGGCTTGGAATGGGACTGGGATGAGCGCACCCTGCTCACCGCCGGATGGGGACGCCACAACCAGATGCCCATCGGACAACAAATTTCGCACAAGTTCGGCAACCCCCGACTCGAACATCTGCGCGCCGACCACAGCGTGCTCGGTATTGCGAAGAAGCTGGACGACGACTGGTCGTGGAAAGCCGAAACCTACTACAAAAAATTCAGCCATCTGGTCATCAGCGACACGCTGCTAAACTACATCAACGGTGCCAGCGGCAAAGCCTACGGCGCCGAACTGCTGATCAAAAAAGACGGGGTCTCAAAGCTCACTGGCTGGCTGGCCGTTTCACTGTCACGCTCCGAACGCCAGAACGACATCAGCGGAGAGGCGTTCCGCTTTCAGTACGACCAGCCCCTCAACACCACGCTGGTCACCAACTACAAGCTGAACGCCGATTGGACGATGGGCGCGAAATGGAACTACCACTCAGGTACACCCTACACGCCGGTGACAGGCGCAACGCGTGATGCCAGCGGGCGCTACATCCCCGCATATGCGCCGGTCAATTCCGGCACGCTACCCGACTATCACCGTCTTGATCTGCGCATCGAGCGCGGCTATGTGTTCAACACCTGGAAGCTGAACACCTATTTCGAGTTGAACAATGTGTATTTCCGCCAGAACCTGTCCGGCTACCGCTACGACGCGACCTACACCACCAAAGAGCCGGTGTATCCGCTGGTGATTCCGTTCTCGTTCGGGGTTCAGGGCGAGTTTTAATCCGTCCGATTCGCCACGAAATAATTCAACCCGGACATATTTTCAAATAGTTGCGGCCCCAACGACAAATCCGCTACCCTCTCGTAGATCAGGCCGATCATTTCCGAAAGCAATTCGGTGGAGTTATGCGGAGATTTCATGGCAGCTCTAATGGAAATCAGGCTTCAATTGTACCGTTGGGTTCAATTCAACTTTGCCGCACAATAGGGGCACACTTCGGGTTTGTACGCGATGGCAAAGCTGATCTCGCTGGGCGTACCGTCGTCTTTGGTGGGCACCACCACTTTTTCGCACACGGGGCAACGGTAATAGCGCTTCGCCGCGATCACGAACACCACGCCACTGACAAAGATCAAGCCGTTCGCGAGCAGGATATACAGATTGTTATGCTGCGGTATCGCCCATGACATCAAGATACAGCCCAGCAAAATGATGGTCAGCATCGGCAACAGTCCGCGCAGGACAAATAAAGTTTTGCGCCGCTTGAATTCTTCTACGGATGACGAATCGGTTTGCATGTTATGGCTCCTTAAATGGTCGCGAGAGATTAGCATTTTTCGGGTGCGCGAAACACATCCGTTATGAAAATCGCACCTAACCCATAGCAAGTTCAGGGTTACTCTACGCCCCATGATCTCCGTCTCCCTCCTGTTCGTGCTCGGCGTGTGGCTCTTGCAACAGCAGGCAGGGCTGCCGGATATCGATCTGGCATGGTGGCTCGTCGTTCTGCTGCCCGCGCTGAGGATGCCGCGCCATGCACTCTGGCAACGCATCGCGCAGCGTGTGCTGCTCCTCATCCTCGCACTGGCAGGCGGGTTCTTCTACGCAGCCTGGATGGCGCAGCATCGTCTTGGCGATGCATTGCCCGCCGTATGGCAGGGGCGCGACATCGCGCTGCGCGGTGTCGTGGCGGAGATGCCCAGACAACACGAGCGTGGCCTGAGTTTTATGTTCGATGTCGAAAACATGGATACGCCCGACGCCCATGTTCCGCAGCGCATCCTGCTTTCCACCTACCGCGACGATAAGCACGAACCGCTTGATTTACATGCCGGGGAACGCTGGCAACTGACGGTGCGCCTGAAGCAACCGCACGGCACCAGCAATCCGTACAACTTCGATTTCGAGGCATGGGCTCTGGAACGCAACGTGCGCGCCGTGGGTTACGTGCACAGCAAAGGCGACAACCGGCGCATCGATGCATCCGTCTCTGCGCCTGCCTATACCATCGAACGCCTGCGCGAAGCGGTGCGCGCGCATTTTCAAAAGACACTGGCCGACGCCCCGTATACCGGCGTATTGAGCGCCCTCGCCATCGGCGACCAGGGCAGCATCCCGTCATCGCAATGGCAGGTTTTCACGCGCACCGGGGTGAGTCATCTTATGTCGATTTCTGGCTTGCATATCACCATGCTGGCCGGATTCGCCTTCGCGCTGACCTATGGCTTATGGCGGCACAGCACGCGCCTGACGCTGCGCCTCCCCGCGCGCAAAGCGGCAGCGGTGGTCGGCTTCACGGTCGCGCTCGGCTACACCCTGCTGGCCGGATACGGCGTTCCGGCACAGCGCACGGTTTACATGCTGGCGACGGTTGCTGTTGCGCTGTGGTCGTCGCGCAACATCGCGCCCTCGCAACTGCTTGCAGCAGCGCTGTTCATCGTAACACTGCTCGATCCGTGGGCGGTGCTGTCTCCCGGCTTCTGGCTATCATTCGGCGCAGTCGCGCTGATTTTCTACACCACAGCCAACCGTCTGGGAACCCGCCATTGGCTGATCGAATATGGCCGCGTGCAATGGGCGATGAGCATCGGCCTCATTCCGTTATTGCTCGCGCTGTTCCAGCAACTATCGCTGGTATCTCCCGTCGCCAACGCCTTCGCAATTCCATTGATAGAGTTTGTGGTGGTGCCACTCGCGTTGCTCGGCGCGCTGCTACCGTTCGACTGGCTGCTACAACTCGCGCATCAATGCATGAGCGTTTGCATGACGGCACTGGCATGGCTGAACAGCCTGCCCGACGCGGTGTGGACGCAGCATGCGCCGCCGCCCTGGAGCGTCGCCGTCGGCCTATTCGGCATTTTCTGGATACTGCTGCCCGAGGGTTTTCCCGCGCGCTGGCTGGGCGGACTGATGCTGCTGCCGATGTTCGTGGTCGCCCCGCAAGCCCCGCCCTACGGCACATTGAGGCTATTCATATTCGACGTTGGGCAAGGTCTGGCGGTCGCCGCGCAGACGCAAAATCACGCCCTGCTCTACGACGCCGGGCCGGATTACAGCGGTGAAGCCGATAGCGGCAACCGCATTCTGGTGCCCGCCCTGCGCGGCCTCGGCATCGCGCAACTGGATAGCCTGATACTAACCCACGACGACATCGACCACACGGGTGGAGCAACATCCGTGCTTCAGGCTATACCGACGCAACGCGTGATTTCTTCGCTGCCCCCCGATCACGTCATCCTGCGCCCCATGCGCGATAGCCGCCGCTGCACCGAAGGCCAATCGTGGGAGTGGGACGGAGTGCGTTTCGAAATGCTGCATCCGTCGCTGGCGAGCTATTCACAGGAAGACATCCGCGACAACGAACGCGGCTGCGTGCTGCGCATCAGCAGCGGAGCACATAGCGTGCTGCTCGCCACCGACATCGAAAAAGCAAGCGAAGCTCGCCTGTTGGAGAGCTTCGCCGACAAACTGCCCGCCACGCTGCTGATCGTGCCGCATCACGGCAGCAAGACCTCGTCCTCGCCCGCCTTCATCCAAGCCGTGCATCCGCGCTACGCCGTGTTCACCGTGGGTTACCGCAACCGCTTCCGCCATCCAAACCCGGCGGTATACGAGCGATACCGCACAGCAGGTAGCGAACTGTTACGCTCCGATGAAGACGGCGCAATCATCGCAAAAATGGACGCAGGGGATTTCACCGTCGAGCGCCATCGTAAAAGCCATGCGCGCTATTGGCAACAGACCGAACATGACTCAGCAGTTGAGGGACATTGATTTAAACGAAATGCCTTTTAACTTAAGCGTTAAGACACCTTGATAATTTACAAAATATACATACAATGTATTTATGATTAATTTCGAATGGGATTCAGTCAAGGCCACTGCAAACAAGAAGAAACATGACGTTTCTTTTGCAGAGGCTCAATCCGTCTTCTACGATGAGTTCGCGGTGCAATTCTTTGATGAAGAAAACTCTGAGTCGGAAGACCGGTTTCTGATGCTTGGCTTAAGCGGCGAGGCCCGCCTCCTGATTGTCTGCCATTGCGAGCGAGATCAAGGCAATATCATTCGAATTATCTCGGCACGAAAAGCCACAAAGAATGAGAGCAAATATTATCAAGGGGTGATGCCATGAAAACCGAGTACGATCTTTCAAAAATGAAATCCCGCAAGAACCCTTATGCAACTAAGCTTAAAAAGCCAGTAACGATGCGGCTAAGCGAAGATGTGATCGGCTATTTCAAACAAATGGCAGATGAGGCCGGCGTACCATATCAAAGCCTCATCAATCTTTATCTACGGGATTGCGTAGTACGTCACAGGAAAATAGATATCTCGTGGCAGACAGTTCTCTAAGAAAGGTCTGATTAAGTCCGAAAGCAATGGTTCGATACACCCATAGGGTGCAAGAACCTCTGCGAGGCATTTTCCGTTCGTCCCGAGTGCCGCGTTTGCGTGGTGTATCGAGGGCGCGAACGGAGAACACTGAGCGTGTGCTGTTGGGGCTTCAGCCCCTTACAGCCACGGCCTACTCCTTGCGGGTACACCACGAACGGACTTAATCAAACCTTCCCTAACCGCTTAAGCAACAAAAAAGGTGAGTTTCGTTTTGGAGACTCCCTTGACGTCGCCTAACTTCATGCTCAAACGGACACGCAAAAGCGCACAGCGCCCTGACACCGATAAAAATCGGTTTGAATAGCGCGTAAATTTCACCCCTGCAATTTCAAATCGGCCGCAGATTGCGAATACCCGAATTTTTGCGCCAACTCAAACATTTCCGCAGCAGATACTCTCCGCCGCAGTTAAAATGGCAGACTAATTTTTCACCGCAAGGCATATTTGTAAATGAAAGACCTGCTCGGCGACTCACACACAATTCAAGAAAAGAACATGGAGGCGAATTTGCGCCGGGTCATGCTCGCGATGGCTTTGCTGTGGTCTCCCCACCCGCGCACTACCGTTTACAGCATGCTGCGCAGACTCGACTTCAGACATAGCAGCGGGCGCATGATCACGTCCGACGAAGTTAGGCACTGCATGCAGCAATTAGCCGAGCAAAGACTTATCGTCGAATCGCCGCAGCGCGCCGGATATTTCCGCCTGACAGACTTGCAGCGCAGCGCGTTGTACGAGGAATTGCTCAACACCCTGGAAGCGCATCAACTGCGCCGCGCCCTATACGACATCGAGGGATTCAACCCGCAGCACGCGCTGTATGCCTGGCCTCTCTACAACCGCGAGGCCACGATCGCCATCGTGCGTCTGGCTCTGCTGACCCGCACGCCCAAAGTTGAAATTGATCGCATGGCGCAGATGATCGGACGCTCGATGGACTGGCGCAGTATTTTGAATGAGGCACTGCTGCACGATTTCAGCGAGAGCACTTTTGACCGTGTCGACCCAGCATTACGCTGGGATCTGGCCTATGTGGCGGTGCTGGATATCAGCGCGAGTTGGGATCTGGATCTATTGCCTTTAGTCGACTGGGCGCTGGCACAGGTGCGTAGCGCGCCCGATCAAATTCCCTCGTATTTGCGCATCGCCATCGCCGAACTGATGCTGCACCGGGGCGAACGCGAGACAGCGCGCAAAATGCTCGATGGCCAGAGCGAAGGCGCGGCGGATGCGCTGCAAGCCTATGCACTGGCGCAGGAAGGTCAGTGGGCAGAAGCGCAGAAACTATTTGAAGTCGCGCTAAAAAAACGTCAGCTCGAAATCGGCGCAAAAAAACGCGTCTTCCCGTTCAGCATTGCATGGATATATCCGCTCACATTGCTGGCGCAGCAAACCCCGAAACATCTGGAACTGGCACGCAAATTTTGCATCGCCGAATCCGGCAAGCGCGATCCCGACACCACCTCAGGCTGGGGGCAATGGGTACATGCCATCGACATCCAGCGCGGCGATGCCGAGCCCGATCCGGCACAATACAAGGCGGCGGAATACTATGCGCGCCACGTCAGCCTCGACCATTTGTGGCGCGTAATATTGGCTTCATGGCTGGGCATGGATACCATGCGCGGGGCGAACGAGTCTTACCGCAACGCGCTTTCCGCCATGTGCAACAACCAAATCGACCAGCTCAACCAGTGCAGCTTTCATTGGTTGGCGGGCATGGCGGAAGGGGCGAAATGCCTCATTGACGGCGCAGAGCCTCCCGCCGGATATTTCGTGGCGGGCAAAGCCGAACACTGGCGCGAACTGCTCTCCGCCTTGCAAACATTGGGCAACGATGCACCTGTCAGCGTCGAGAGCGGCGAAGCCAGCCGTTTTATCTGGATGATCGACATCGGCAAGGATGGCGCGCTGCTCGACATTCAGCCGCTGGAGCAAAAGCACGGCGCGCGCGGCTGGAGCAAGCCTAAAGCCGTCACGCTGTCCAAGATCGCCGGCAACCCGCACCTCACACCCCCGGATGCAAAAGTAGCCAACTGCGCGCGCGCGGAAAAAACCGGACGCCGCAGCGCCCAGCTGGATTTGCCCACTGCCATACAGGCTCTGGTCGGCCACCCTTGCGTGGCGCTGAACGGCAGACCGGAACAGTTCGTCGAACTCAGCGAAGGCACGCCGGAAATCGAAGTCATCCACAGCGGCGACCAGATCACGCTGAAGGTCACGCCGCCGCTGCGCGAGAGCGCCCCCGCCAACAAATATTATTACGACGCCGACGAAAAGCGCGAAGCCGAAGCTTTGCGCCTGATCACGCTGGTGCAGGATTCAGCCCAGCGCGTGCGCCTGATCCGTTTCTCCGCATCGCAACGCCGCGCCGCACAATTGCTCTCTGAAAAAGTGACCATCCCCGCCAGCGCGCAAAAAGAATTGCAGACCGCGATGGAGGCATTGACCAGCCACTTCCAGTTGCAGGCCGACCATCTGCAAGCGTCGCGCGAAGTGACGGCGGAATCGCTGCTGCGCGCCGAACTTTCGCCGCTGAACGACGGCCTGTTGCTGCGTCTGGTGTCCACCCCGCTGGGCACGGATGGGCCGCGTCTGGTGCCGGGCAATGGCCGCGCGCGTTTGATGGCGCTGGTGGGCGGCGAGAGCGTCGGCACCACGCGCCAGCTGGATGTCGAGCGCGCGCATCTGAACACCGTGCTGGACGCCCTGCCCTTTTTGGAAACATGCGCCGGAGATCACGACCAGTGCGAGTGGAATGTGGCCGAAGCGGAAGACGCGCTGGCTCTGGTCGAAGTGCTGCCAGCGCTGCCCGCCATTGCCGCGCTGGATTGGCCCAAGGGCAAGGCGGTGAGAGTCATCTCCGTCGACATGTCGCAACTCTCGGTGCAAGTCAAAAGCGAACGCGATTGGTTCAAGATCGAAGGTGAAGCCAAAGTGGATGAAGGTCTGGTGTTCACCTTTGAAGCGCTGCTGGCCGCTTCACGCAGCAACAGCCGTTTCATCGCGATGGGCAACGGCGTGTATGCGGCGCTCACGCGCAGGCTGAAAGACCGCCTGTCCGATCTGGCCTCGGTCACCGAGACCGACAAACACGGCACGCATATTCCGCGTCTGGCGGCGGCATGGATGGACGATGCGCTGGACGGCATTGACACCAAGGCCGACAAGGAATTCCGCAACGCGATCGAAAAACTGCGCGACACGCAGGAACAGGTCATCCCGCTGCCCACCACGCTGCAAGCCGAGCTGCGCCCCTATCAGGAGGACGGTTACGTGTGGGCATCGCGCCTCGCGCAAGCGGGATTCGGCGCCTGCCTCGCCGACGACATGGGTCTGGGCAAAACGCTGCAATCGCTGGCGCTGCTGCTGGCGCGTGCCGAAGGCGGCCCCGCGCTCATCATCGCCCCCACTTCGGTGTGCGGCAACTGGATCGCCGAAGCCGCGCGCTTTGCGCCCAGCCTCAACTTCCACCTGTTCAGCGAAGTGGATCGCGAAACGGTAATCGAAGCCGCCGCCGCATTCGATGTCGTCGTCGTGTCCTACACTCTGGTACAACAGGCGGATGAGCAATTCGCCAAAAAACATTGGCACACCCTCATCGCCGACGAAGCGCAGTTCATCAAAAACGCCACCACCAAACGCACCCAGGCCGTGTTCGAGTTGGATGCGGATTTCCGCCTCGCGCTGTCCGGCACCCCGGTGGAAAATCGTCTGAGCGAACTGTGGTCGATCATGCGCTTCGCCAACCCCGGCTTGCTCGGCAGCCTCGCGCGCTTCAACGAACGCTTTGCCGTGCCCATCGAGCGCGACAAAGACCGCGACGCGCAGCACACGCTGCGCCGTCTGATCGCGCCATTTTTATTGCGCCGCACCAAGACCCAAGTGCTGCAAGAGTTGCCCGCGCGCACCGAGCTGGTGATCAAGATCGCGCCGAGCAAAGAAGAGGCTTCGCATTACGAGGCGCTGCGCCGCGAGGCCATCGCCGAAGCGGATGCCGCGCTTGCCAGTGGCAAAGCCGGACAGGCGCGCCTGAACATCCTCGCGCAGCTCACGCGCCTGCGCCGCGCCGCCTGCGATCCGCGCATCGTCACTCCGGCATTTCCCGCCACCGGCAGCAAAGTGCAGACATTCACCACGCTCGCGCTGGAGCTGGTCGCCAACGGCCACAAGGCGCTGGTGTTCAGCCAGTTCGTGGACTTCCTCTCGCTGCTGCGCGAAGCGCTGGATGCGGCGGGCATCGGCTATCAATATCTGGACGGAGCCACGCCCGCCACCGAGCGCACCAAACGCGTCAACGCATTTCAGGCGGGCAAGAGCGATCTGTTTTTGATCAGCCTGAAAGCCGGCGGATTCGGTTTGAACCTCACCGCCGCCGACTACGTGGTGATCACCGACCCGTGGTGGAACCCAGCCGCCGAAGATCAAGCCATGGGCCGCGCGCACCGCATGGGGCAACTGCGCCCGGTCACCGTGTATCGCCTAGTCACCCAAGGCACGGTAGAAGAACACATCGTCGGCCTGCACAACGACAAACGCGCGCTGGCGGAAAGCATTTTGGGCGAAGGCGACGCGGTGAATATTCCTTCGACCGACGAATTAATTTCGCTAATCAGGGGCGATTGACGCGCGTCCCTTTGCATAGATAAACACGCCATGGTCGAAAACGAATATCGTGAACTGGTCATTTCGCGCGGACGTAGCGGATGTGTGGCGCTTTACTCCTACGATGTCACTCGCAATGTGGCACGCGTGCTCGCTATCCGCTACCAGCGCGAATGCGGTTTCATCGACTGCGCGCGTGCGACCATGCCCGATAGAAATTGCCCCATGAAAAAAATCCTGAGCTGTTGCGTCCTACTCCTGCTCTTGTTGCAATGGAGCAGCGCGGCAAGCGCCGCCGATGAAAAACCCAACTGGCAAACCTGTGTGGAGATGCAGAACAAAGAATCTGCCGACAACGAACTCAATTGCTACCGTCAAACCGCGCAAAAATCCGAGCCCGCAGCAGCCAAACAAAAATCGCTCATCCCATTTCGGGCGCAGGGGCTTGCCCAAGAATGGGCGCCCAGCAATGACCCGCTGAATATATACAAACAAAACTATGTGCTGGTATATGCGCGCTCATCGCAAACGAACGATGCCCCCTCCAGCCCCAACCCGCAGAACCAGGTGCTGCTCCCCTCCCCATTGGACAACAAAGACCTGAAATTCCAGTTCAGCATGAAACACGACTTGGCCGATTTAAATCGCTATGGCTCGCTGTGGTTCGGCTACACACAACTGTCGTTCTGGCAGCTTTACGACGAGGCCAATTCGCGCCCGTTTCGCGAAAACAATTACGAACCCGAATTCATCTACTCGATTCGCCCCAACGATTTCTTCACGAAACTCGACATCAATCCGAGCATCCTTAACTTCGGGCTGGTGCATCAATCGAACGGACAGTCCAATCCGAGATCGCGCAGCTGGAACCGCATCTATGTTCAGCCCGGTATAGAGCGCACCTTCGGCGACCGGCGGCTGATCATCCTTGCGCGCTGGTGGAAAAGAATAAACGAAGACCCCGCGACCAACGACAACCCCGACATCACCGACTATCTGGGCCACGGCGATATCGAAGTGCGCTACTCGCTAAACGGCATGTGGGAAGCGACCCTAATCGCGAGATCGCGCTCAGTTCAACTCGACCTCTCCGCGCCGTGGACTCCATGGCGCATGCTCTCGCTGGCCTCACCCGGAAAACACAACACCAACATCCACCTGCAATACTTCAGCGGTTACGGTGAAAGTCTTATCGACTACAACCACAAACACGAAACCTGGGGAGTCGGCATGTCGTTCCCGTTCGACTGAACGCCGCCGAGCCCCCCGCACACACACCCTCCAGACGATACCCATCAGAAATGATAGGTGCACTAAATTCGTTTTTCGTAGAAAATGCCCCCATACGAAATGGGCTGCCGCAAGAGCGCTTCCGACACTGACCGGAAGCAACGCGGGCAACACCAGAGCAAAAGGGGAAAGACATGGCCATCGGCATCATCATCTCATCCGCCCTCCGCTCTGGCATGCTTCCCTCCCAACACAGCAACCCTCGCACTTCGCAACGCGTTTTTTAAACCTGACTCTGGGGGCTCTATGGCTAATTTCGCAAAGGCATTCGCGGCGACAATGAAAACCGAGGGCGGGTATGTGGACGACCCGCAAGATCCCGGCGGCGAAACCTATAAAGGCGTCTCCCGAAAACTCAACGCCAAGTGGGACGGATGGTTTCTCGTCGACGCGGCGAAAAGCAAAGCGAACTTCCCCGCCAATCTCGACAGCAACACCAAGTTGCAAGAAAAAATCAAAACTTTTTACGAGATCAATTACTGGAACAAGGTACGCGGCAACGACATCAACAACCAGAACATCGCCGAATCCATCTTTGATTTCGCCGTCAACGCCGGCCCTATTACCAGCATCAAACTGGCGCAGACCTCCGTAAACGTGAAGCCGGACGGAACCTTCGGCCCCGTTACCCTGAAAAAAATCAACGCAGACGACTCGCGCACCTTTCTTGCTGTCTTTGCCCTGCACAAGATCAAGCGCTATGTGGACATCTGCGAAAAGCGCCAGGAAAGCAAAAAATTTTTCTACGGATGGGTCAAGCGAACATTGGAGGCTGCCTAACTTTGGCCGACTTTTTCGCCTATCTGCCCGGATTGTTTACCTCTTCCCGTTCATCCCGATAGGAATCATCGCCGCCGCTTGTTCATAAAGGAGCCTCGCCATGCAAATCGACTTTCACCACGCCACCACTTACGTTGTCGCCCGCGATGCCGGATTCAGCCATGACGACGCGAACACCATCGCTTACGCCGCACAGTATGTGGACGACGCCACCAGTTCCGGCGCCATCTATTTCGACAACCGCGCCGTGTACAAGCGCATCAGCTCCGCCCACAAGATGCTGGACATACGCAACACCGAAGAGCTGGCAAACCATGAAGTGTGGATGCCCTTTCACTTCCTGCCCGGCAATGGCGGACTAGCCGCAGGACAACACCCGAGCAACAAATTCATCGACAAGATCGTCTGCACCCCCAACAGTCCGGTCGCGCAGGAAATGGTGCGCGATGCCATTCTGGAAAAGGGGCGCGACTACGGTCTGCACCGGCTAGGTGTCACCATGCATGTCTATGCCGACACCTGGGCGCATCAGGGATTCGCCGGCGTGCTGCACGACGTGAACGAAGTCGAAGACGCGGAGGAAACCGGCAAGTCGGGGCTCTTTTCCGGCGGCCTTGCCAGCGTTTTGAACGACCTGCTCGATGACACGATTCCGCCGCTGGGACATGGCCGCGCGCAGACCTTCCCCGACATGCCCTTCCTGCAATGGCAATACAGAAACGGGCATGGAGTCATCATAAAACGCGACAACACCAAAGATTTTCTCGAAGCCGCCGACAACATGTGCATCGCCATGCGGCGTTACATCAAAGGCGACCCGAATGCCCAAGCAACGGGACTCACCCAAAACACCCGCGCTCAGATTGAAAAAATGTTTACCACCACCCTCCTGAAAGACGGCGAAGAGCGCCATCAGGAATGGCTGACTGCAATCCGCAACGGCGTATTCACTGTCTGCGGCAAGACAAACATCGACGACTACTTCGCCCGTGGCAGCGACTCATGGAAAGCCGACGCGCTGGGCACCAGCCACGACCTGCCCGTACACCAATACAAAGACCATTTCCTGCAAAGCCCGTGGAAATTATTCCACGACGCGACCCAGGCGCACCGTTTCAACGTGGTCTACAACATCCTGCCCAGATACGGAATCTGCGCAGCATAACCCCCCGCAACCTACCCGAATACAGGATAACCATAGGCTCAATCCAACACCGTCATCCGCAAAACTAGGGGAACATCAATGACCACTATGAACGACCTGCTCTATCCGGGCAATGCAACCGACTTCTTCTCGCGCCGCCCCTTCCCCGCATTTGACCCCAGCACCTCCGCCTACTGTCCCGCTAACGCGCTGTGGCTCGCCGAACTGAGCAGACTGGCCTACCGGCACGACCACGAAGAAGAAACCCCACCACCGCAGCCCACACAAACCGGGTTTCTGGAAAAAGCCGGATGCACAAAACGGCAATTTTTCCTCTCGCACGAGACGAACACGCAAGCCCTGCTAGCCGAGTTTGGTGGCGCAACGCCCTTTGCCGTATTGGCATTTCGCGGTACGGAACAAAACATCAAGGACTTCATCATCGATCTCACCCTCGGCAAAATCAACCGCACCGATGGCAAGATCGACGTACACAAAGGATTCAAACTCGCACTGGATTCCGTTTGGAACGACATCGAAACAGCGCTAAAGAAAATCGACTGCCCGATTTTCTTCACCGGACACAGCCTGGGTGCAGCCTTGGCCACCCTGGCCGCTGCACGGCATGCGCCGACCGCGCTCTACACCTTCGGCTCGCCGCGCGTCGGCGATGCGGATTTCGTGGCCTCGCTCAAACACATCACAGGCATCGTCCACCGCGTGGTGGACGATCAAGACATCGTCGCGACCGTGCCGCCCGAAGCGTTTGGATTCCAACACATCGGCACACCACACAGGCTGGTCGATGCAACTGCGCGCAGCATTTCCTCTCCGTTGGACGGACTTGATGCCCCGCCAAAATTTCTGGCAGACCACGCACCGGTCAACTACGTGGACAGGCTTTAAACCAACCCATTCAAAACGAAAGGACACAAACGATGGAAACTTTTATGGACATGCTGACGAGCTGGATCGCAATAGGTTTTGCATCGAGCACATGGCAGACAGCAGGAAATCTGTTTTCACTGCTGCTCATGGTGTCACTGATCATCATATTCTGGAAAGCCAATCGCGACCCCGCCAGCCCCCTCAATTTTGTCGACCTGTTGACGGACGCTTCGGGCAAGATCGGCGGGAGCAAGATGCGGCTGAATCTAGCATTCCTGCTGGCATCCTGGGTTGTCGTGTATTCGACTATCAAAGGCGATCTATCAGAGTGGCTGTTCGGCGCTTACATCGCCGCGTTTGTATTCGACCGCATGAATGCCCGCAAAACCGAAACCGATTCCCCCGCCGAAGATGGGAAAAAATAATCGCATGTAACACAAATGTTCCGATGAAATGTGGCCTCACCTCATCGCCCCGCCCCGCCCCCAAACTTATCAGAACTGATAGGTGGCGGTTTCAAGCACCAAGTGCAAATAACGCAGCGTGATGCTGCCTAAAGTCAAAAGCGTCTGGCATAAACAGCTCGACCGGGCATTTGAAACCGAGT
>WSYA01000053.1 GCA_009773615.1 Gallionellaceae bacterium | reverse complement strand
TGTTCCATGTTCGTGATCGCATCCTTCAGTAACGTTTCTCTGCACTATTTCGATGACTTGCCAGATCATTTATTTCGGGTGATTTTTAGAGGTGCCCTTGAATTAAAAGCACTTGCTCTCACAACGGGAGAGCACAAAGCGCAAGTAATGAATTATTTGAAAGCAACAAAAATGCGTCTGGGTCTGCTGGCCAATTTTGGCTGCCATCCAAAAGCAACAGTTGAAAGAATTGTGTTGTAAAGCAAAAACTGTTTTTGAATGGGAATTATCATATCAGTGCCTTGTTCGTGTTTTTCGTGGACAGTGTTTAGCATTTGATTTTTATTTTAACCGGCTGTACATAATTCAGAGATTACTATGGCAAGCGGAACTATCCCGGCAAGAAAAATCAATGTTCTCATCATTGATGACTCGGCATTGATTCGAGCCATTCTCACCGAGGTCATCAATTCCTACCCGGATCTCTACGCGGTTGGCGCGGCATCCAATCCGCTGCAAGCCAGAGAGATGATCAAGACATTGAATCCAGATGTGCTGACGCTGGATGTGGAAATGCCGCAGATGGACGGACTGACTTTTCTGGACAAGCTCATGCGTTTGCATCCGATGCCGGTGCTGATGATTTCGAGTTTGACCGAACGCGGCTCCGAGGCCGCGTTGCGCGCTTTGGAGTTAGGCGCGGTAGATTTCCTGCCCAAGCCCAAGATGGGCATCAGCGATGGTCTGCGCGAATATGCCGACACCATTGCCGAAAAAATTCGCGTGGCCTATCAGGCTCGCGGCAAGTTCCGTATCCCGACTACGCCGGTGGCACGCGAGAGTTTGCCGGCGTTGGGTGCGCGTCTTGGCACGACTGAAAAGATCATTGCGGTGGGCGCTTCGACGGGAGGCACGGAGGCGATTAAGGAGTTTCTGATTCGTTTGCCAGCCGATGCACCGGGTATCGTCATTGCGCAACACATGCCCGAAGCGTTCACCAAATCGTTTGCTGCGCGGCTGGACAGTCTGTGCAAAATCACAGTGAAAGAGGCGGAAGGGAATGAACGTATTTTGCCCGGTCACGCCTACATCGCGCCCGGGCATTCGCATCTGTTGCTCAAACGCAGCGGCGCGAACTACATGACGGAACTGAGTCAGGCTGCACCGGTGAACCATCATCGCCCCTCCGTGGAGGTGCTGTTCCGCTCCGTGGCGCAAAATGCGGGCAAGAACGTAATCGGAGTGATGCTCACCGGCATGGGCAAGGATGGCGCCATCGGCATGTTGGAGATGCGTCAGGCAGGTGCCTATAATTTCGCCCAGGACGAAGCGACTTGTGTGGTGTACGGCATGCCGCGCGAGGCAGTCGCGGTGGGCGCGGTGGATGAGATCGTGCCGATACAGGATATGGCGCAAAAAGTGCTGCAAAAGCTGATCAGCGGCGGCGGTATGGGTAATCGGGTGTGACACATAAGTTCCCTCCCCCATGCATAACTAGCGATTTGGTTGGCGTTATTTTCCAGCTTAGTCGAATGGCTAGTAGTTACATCAAGGGGAGTGCTAGGGAGGGGGTTCAACATTTTTACCTCCATCCTATCCTTCCCCCTAAAATGGGGAAGGGACAGTTCAGTTTTACTAATTGCGGGCAATGGAGGTAGCAAATGGAAATCAGACAAACAAAAAGCGGTAATCAGGCGACATTGACATTGGTCGGACGCTTTGACTTCAACGTGCATCGGGACTTCAAAGAGGCATACATGTCTTTGCTGAATGAGGCCGAAGTTCAAACGCTGAGTATAAATCTGTCGGGAGTGGAATATCTGGACAGCTCTGCGTTGGGCATGTTGTTGATGCTGCGCGAGCGAGTGCAGGCTACCAATAAGCAAATCGTACTGACCAATCCGAACGAGACGGTGATGAAAATTCTCGATATCGCCAACTTTAAAAAGTTGTTTACGATTGCCTGAGCGCGTTTGAAATTTTAGAAACGAGATAACTAGTCCACGAAAAACACGAAAGACACGAAATAAAACAGCAGGTGAATTTGTTCGTGTTTTTCGTGAGTTTCGTGGACTAATTTTTCTGGGATAAAACGGTTTAGACAGGTAACGATGAAAACTAATATTACGGAGTTGGTGCAGGGTGTTGGCGGTCTGGTTACGCTGCCGGATGTTTTCATTCGCATCAATCAATTGGTCGAGAACCCCAATAGCACCATTTCAGAAATCGCCAAGACGATAGGGCAGGATCCTTCGTTTACCGTGCGTTTACTGCGCGTGGCGAACAGCTCGTTTTACGGACTTTCTTCATCCATCGACACGGTCTCCAAAGCGGTATCCGTCATCGGCACCAGCCAGATACGCAGCCTCGCGCTGGCCACTTCCGTGGCCAGTTCGTTCGATGGCCTACCCAATACACTGGTGTCTATGGAGCATTTCTGGAGACACAGTTTGTACTGTGCGCTGGTGGCGCGCATATTGGCTAAGCAAGTGCGCAGATGCGACCCGGATGCAGTGTTTACTGCGGCACTGCTACACGATATCGGCGAGTTGGTGATCTTCAACCGCCTGCCGCAGCAGGCCAAAGATGCCTTGCTTCTGGTATTGGATAGCGCCGATGAGTTGCCTATATATCAGGCCGAGCGCCAAATTATGGGGTTCGACCACGCCCAAGTGGGAGGCGAATTATCGCGTCAGTGGAAGCTGCCGCCTATGCTGGAAGAGTGCATCGAGTTTCATCACGATATCCAGTCCGCGCAGCGTTTTCCACGCGAAGTGACGCTGGTGCATATTGCCAATATTCTGGCGTTGATGGCGGAAATACACACACTCGATCCGGACGATGTTTCGCCTATCGACCCGCAAGCCTGGGAGGCTGTCGGCTTGAAATCAGATGAAGTCTCTGAAGTGATCGAAGCGACCGTGGCCGAGGCGCAAGAAGAAATCGCCGATGCCGAAAAACTTTTCCTCGGGAAATAGCGATCATGGCCATTTCTCCAAGTTTCCGTCTTCCCTTGGCTTTACCGGGATTTGAACATATCAAACGTGCGTGGAACGAGGCTCATGCAACCTATGCGGCGCGACTCAATCCGGGCGAATACTATGTCACAAAAAACGACGAGGGCATCTACACAACATTGGGGTCCTGCATCTCGGCGTGCATCCGCGATCGTGTAAACGGTATCGGCGGGATGAATCATTTCATGCTGCCCGCATCGGTAGGCGAAGGGGGCTGGAAGGCTGCGGGATTGGGCGCTTCCACGCGCTATGGCAACTTTGCCATGGAGCACCTGATCAATGAAATCATGAAGAACGGCGGCAGACGGCAAAACCTCGAGGTCAAATTGTTTGGCGGCGGACGCATCATCGCGAACATGACCGATGTCGGTTTGCGCAATATCGAATTTGCGCGCGACTATGTGGCGACCGAAGGCTTGCGCGTAACATCGGAAGATGTCGGTGATGTGTTTCCGCGCATGGTGGTGTACTTTCCCTCCACGGGAAAAGTCCGTGTCAAACGCTTGCGCTCGTTGCACAACAATACCATCGCCGAGCAGGAAACAAAGTATCTGCACACGATCGAAGATAAACCGGTGAGCGGCGATATCGAGTTGTTTTGATTTTAAAAAATTGTCCGCGAAAATCACGAAAAACACGAACGAAGTCAAAAAGCTCGATGCATACAAAATATCACCCGATAGATGAGACAGAGAGGAAATGTAATAGACGGGGTTTATTTCGTGCCTTTCGTGATTTTCGTGGACAAGGTTTTCTAGAATCACCTAACGCCCCTTGATTTGTATAGAGGATTGAAATGAAAGCCTGGTGGCGCAACCTCTCTCTGCACAATAAGCTGCAAATCCCCATTCAGCTATTGCTGTTGATGGCGTTGTTGCTTGCGAACGTATGGGTGGAGGGGGAGTTCAAAAAAAAGCTGCTCGAAGACGCCGAGCAAAGGGCGATCAGCAGTGCTACACAATCCTTTTTGGGGCTTAACGCGATGATGCTGAATGGCAACATCAGCCAGCCGCAAGCACGCATCATCTATTTTAAAAAAATGGCAGGGCAGGACGACGTTAACGATTTTTATCTGGTGCGTGGCAAGCCGGTGCAAGATCAGTTCGGCATAGGCCTGCCGGAAGAACAAGCGCGCGATGAGTTGGATCGCAATGCGCTCATCAGCAACACGGTGCAGAGGCAGAGCATCACGAAGGGAAAGCCGGCGTTGCGTGTCGTCGTTCCTTTCGCCGCCCAATCGGATTTTCACGGCACCAATTGTTTGCAATGCCACCATGTTCGGGAGGGTGCGGTGAACGGAGCGGTGAGCTTGACGATCAGTTTGGCGAGGGAATATGCCGATCTCGGCAAAGTGCGGATATTGCTCAGTAGCGGACAGGTGTTGTTGCAAATATCGCTATTTTTTCTTATCGGCTTCCTGATTCGCGAGGCGATTGCTTCGGTCGTCAAGCTTGAAAAGACGATGCTTTCGATCAAGGCGGATGGTGATCTGAATAAATACGCCGAGGTCGAAAGCGGTGACGAGGCCGGCCACATCGCTCAAGTGTTCAATGACTTTCTGCGCTACATTGCAGAGTTGAAGCAGCAGTTGGCCGACAAGGTTGCCGTGCTGGAAAAATACCACGACCGTACCGAGGAAGAGCAGCGCGTCGGCAGCTTCATCATGGGGCGGATGACGAAGATGCCGAAGCAGCTTGAGGCTCATATTCAGCGCCATATGCGGCCTGTGGAACATCTTAACGGCGACATTTTGATAGCCGCCAAAAGCCCCGGCGGTGAAGTGCATATATTGCTGGCGGACGCTATCGGCCACGGACTGACCGCAGCCGTTAACGTGTTGCCGCTATGCCAGACTTTTTACGATCTGACTGACAAAGGTTTCTCCATCGGACAGATCGCGACCGATCTGAATGCGATGGTGAGGCATTTCATGCCGACGGATAGGTTTGTTTCGGCGGTGTTGGTTTCGATACACCGCACCGCAAGGGTGATCGAGGTGTGGAACGGAGGCATTCCCGCGCTTCTGCTTTTCAATCGCACGGGGCAGCAGTTGCATCGCTGGTCATCCGCCAATCTGCCGCTCGGAATTGTGTCCGGCGACCATTTTTCTGCCAAGTTGGAAGCGTTCCAGTATCAGGAAGATTGCCAGCTGTGCTTGTTCTCGGATGGCTTGCTGGAGGCAAGCTCTCCGCGCGGCGAGATTTTCGGTGAATCCCGCATGCTCGAAATTCTTGGCAAGACAGAGTATGAAGGCCGTATGCAGGCATTGATCGCCGGGATGGAGGCGCATCTGGAAGGCCTGCCAGCGCACGATGATATTTCGCTGGCGCTGGTGGATATCGGCTATGAAGTCGAGCCGATATCCACCAGCCAAATCAATCCCGCCAAGACCGTTCAAACGAACGGTGACTGGCATATTGCGATCAGTCTGGGGGCTGCCGAATTGAAATATCTGGATGTGGTGCCCTTGGTGACGCAGATTATCGCCAAGATCAACGCAACGCGCGAGCACCACTCGGCACTGTTTATGGTCTTGTCCGAATTGTTCAACAATGCGCTGGATCACGGCGTGTTGCAGCTCAATTCGGCATTAAAACTGGAGCAGGATGGATTCGACAAGTTTCTTGAGTTGCGCGAGGAGCGTTTGTGGGCGTTGCAAAACGGGCGGATCGATATAGATATCAGGCCGTTGGAAATTGACCACAAACAGGCGGTGCAGATACGCGTCGCCGATAGCGGCAGCGGCTTCGATCACGTGACGCGCATGTCTGCACCGCTGGATCGACCCGAAGATATCCCTTACGGCAGAGGTATCGCGCTGGTGAAAAGCGTTGTTTATAAGTTGGAATATTCGGGGCGGGGAAATGAAGTTACAGCTATTTATATTTGCGCTTGAGCCGTCTTAAGCACAGTATTTTGTAGGAGCCAACAAGCTGGCTCAAAAATTTGACCGTGAATTTCGAGGTCTCCGGTTATATGGCCAGCGAATTGCTGGGCGAGCCGCACAATATCGTGCGCCATCCCGATGTGCCGCAATGCGTATTCGCTGACGTGTGGAAGACTATCAAAGCGGGGAAATCTTGGCACGGGGTGATTAAAAACAGGCGCAAGAACGGAGATTATTAGCGCAGGAGCCGCTCCGGGGCAAAGTTGTGTGGCAATTCGCGTTGACGCTGGACATGGGCCAGATAAAGAAACTGGATGTGGTGCCGTTGTTGCTGGGCATCGTGCAGCAGATCGAGCATAACAAAGAGCGAGCATGACGAAGAGCGCGCCGGCGAGATATTCATAATCTTGTCGGAGATGTTCAACAACGCATTGGATCACGGCTTGCTGAAATTCGACTCCAGCCTGAAGCACCATAAAGACGGCATGGAGAAATATATTGACGAGCGCGCTACCCGTCTTGCTCAGGCGGAAACTGGGCAGATACAGCTGAGTCTGGCGAAAGAGACCGACGCGGGCGGTGGCGAACTGTTGCGCATCCGGGTGAGCGATAGCGGGGACGGTTTCGATCACCATCAGGTGGCGAATAAAATCGCCGCCGATACACAGCTTCACGGGCGCGGCATCGCGCTTCTGTACAAGGTGTGCAGCACGGTGCAGTTTTTGGGCAACGGTTCCGAGTTGATGGTCGAGTTCAATCTTCCGCTTCAATAAAACTGTTTCTGTTCTCCCCCCCTCCTAGGGGGAGGGAACCGTCGGCGCTATGGAACTCCGGGTTAAAAGCCGCCTAAACCCCCTGCTGTTCTCCGCATTGATTTTCCCTTTAGTCCCGATAATAGCCATGACCAATGGAGTAAAAAGTCATGGCAGCAGAAGACAGCGATCTAGAAAAAACGGAACAACCCTCACAGAGGCGCCTAGACCAGGCGCGCGAAGAGGGGCAGGTTGCGCGTTCGCGCGAGCTTTCCACGTTTACCGTATTGATGGCGGGCGGTGCCGGCTTGTGGATGATGGGCGCATCGCTGTCGCAAAGCCTTATCAAACTGCTGCGTGAAGGTCTGACGCTGAACGCCGACATCATTTTCAAATCCGAAACACTAATGCCGCATTTGCATAATTTGTCACAGCAAACCTTTCTGGCATTTGCGCCCTTCTTCCTTCTGCTGCTAGTGGTCGCAACATTTTCGCCGCTGCTGTTAAACGGATGGATGTTCACCCTCAAGCCGTTGATGCCTGATCTGTCCAAGCTAAGCCCCGCAGCGGGCATCGGGCGCATGTTCTCCGTGCATAGTCTGGTGGAGTTGGTTAAAGCCCTTGCCAAATCGCTGGTGGTGGGCGGTATAGGCGCATGGGTGATCTGGCACAACCGCGAGACCGTGCTGCTGCTGGTGAGCGAGCCGGTGACAACGTCGATCCCGCATTTGGGCAGCGTGATGTGGATGTGCTTTGCCACCATCATGGGCGGCATGCTGATCATCGTGGCGGTGGATGTGCCGTTCCAGCTGTGGGAGCACAACAAGAAGCTGAAGATGACCAAGGAAGAAGTGCGTCAGGAAGCCAAAGAGACCGAGGGCGATCCGCAGGTCAAGGGCAAGATCCGCAGCATGCAGCGCGAGATGGCTAGACGTCGCATGATGGCCGAGATCCCGACCGCCGATGTGGTGGTGACCAACCCGACACACTTCTCGGTGGCGTTGAAATACAGCGAGAACGGCATGCGCGCCCCGGTCGTGGTGGCCAAGGGTACACATCTGATGGCGGCCAAGATCAAAGAGCTCGCCAAAGAGCACAACATTCCTATCCTTGAGGCACCGCCACTCGCCCGTGCTTTGTACAAGCATACGGACCTTGGTCAGGCTATTCCCGAGGCGCTGTACACCGCCGTCGCCGAAGTGTTGGCCTACGTCTATCAACTGAAGCGTTATCAAACAGCGGGCGGCACTTACCCGCAAGAGCCGAAAGAGTTGCCTGTGCCGAAAGAGCTTGACCCTTACACCGCGAATCCCGAGCTGGCGCTAGAGTAAGACAAGGGGCGGGTATCCTTCCCGCCCCTTGACGGTGTGCCTGCTCGTAAGTGTAATAATATTAGGCCAGCGGGCATGCCATGCTCGCC
The DNA here is from genome assembly GCA_009773615.1 of Gallionellaceae bacterium. Lineage (GTDB taxonomy): Bacteria > Pseudomonadota > Gammaproteobacteria > Burkholderiales > Gallionellaceae > PALSA-1006. Next base: position 5,564 of record WSYA01000053.1, on the reverse strand, counting down.
ATTTAAAAGGCCAGCATGATCATCGACACCCACTGCCATCTCGATGCCGCCGAATTCGACGGCATGCAAACCGCTCTTGTGCGCAACGCGCAAGAGGCGGGCGTAAGTTGCATCGTCGTGCCCTCGGTGGCGCGCACCAACTTCGACAGCGTGCGGCTGTTATGCGAACATATCCCTTGTTGTGCTCCTGCATATGGCATTCATCCGATGTATGTGGATGAAGCCATGCCGGACGATCTCGCCGTGCTACGCGAATTTCTGACGCAACAGCGCCCTGTCGCCATCGGCGAGATCGGCTTGGATTTTTTCATCCAGCATTACGACCGCGCACGTCAGGAACATTTCTTCATCGAACAATTGAAACTTGCGCGCGAATTCGATCTGCCGGTGTTGCTGCATATCCGCCGCGCGCAAGACATCGTCCTCAAGCATCTACGCCAACACAAAATTCGCGGCGGCATCGCCCATGCTTTCAACGGTAGTCGCCAGCAGGCGGATGAATTTATCAGGCTTGGATTCAAGCTCGGCTTCGGCGGGGCGATGACTTATGCGCGTGCCACCAAATTGCGTGAACTCGCCGCCACGCTACCCTTGGAAAGCATCGTGCTGGAGACCGATGCGCCCGATATGCCGCCCGACTTTTTGGAGCGCGGACTGCCGAACGAGCCGCAGTATTTGCCGCGTATCGCGCAGACGTTGGCCGAGTTGCGCGGCGTGACGCTGGAAGAGGTGGCGCGAGTGACCACGGCGAATGCGCTGAGCGTGTTGCCCGCACTCCGTAGGTCGGGATGAATCCCGACCTACAAAACCATTCCCGTATAATCCGCGCTATGCCAAACACTACACTCCCCCAATTCACCCGCACCCACATCCTGCTGGGTGACGCAGGCCTGCAACGCCTCAAAAGCAAACACATCTTCATTGCCGGGCTGGGTGGCGTCGGCTCCTATTGTGCCGAAGCGATGGCGCGCGCGGGCATTGGACGCATCACGCTGCTCGATCACGACAAAGTCGTGGTCAGCAACATCAACCGCCAATTGCCCGCGCTGCTTTCCACGGTGGGGCAATCCAAAGCCGAACTCATGCGCGCGCGCATCGCCGACATCAATCCCGCATGCGAAGTCACTTTGCTGTACGACTTTCTCACCATCGACAATGTTAACGACCTCGTGCCTGCCGATGCGGATTATGTGATGGACTGCATCGACTCGCTCTCATGCAAAGTCGCGCTGGTGGTGGAGAGCTATAAACGCGGTCTAAAGGTGGCGTCCAGCATGGGTGCGGGCAATCGCCGCGATCCCACGCGCATCAAAGTGGCCGACATCAGCAAAACCGAGATGTGTCCGTTGGCGCGCGAAATGCGCAAGAGGCTGCGTAACGAGGAGGTCTATGAGGGCGTGTTGACCGTATTCTCGGACGAATATCCGAGCGCCCCGCTACCGCCCGAGCCTACGGGCAGAGGACGTCCGCGTGCGGTGAACGGCACCATCAGCTATATGCCGCCGCTGTTCGGTTTTATGTTGGCGGGTGCGGTAATTCAACGTTTATTGGAAACAGACGATTTGGGTTGTAATTCGGCAGTGGCTCGCGCTTGAACATGCACATATTCGGGTATAACATGTACACATTGTCACGTGGGAGACTCAATCATGCAAACACGCCTTACCGCCACACGTCTGCGCGCCGAGCTTTTTAGCACTCTGGATCATATTGTTGCTACCGGAGAAGCCGTAGAAATTCAGCGCCCAAGCGGCGCGGTACGCATCGTCCGTGACACCTCAACTCTGCGCCTCGCCGGGCTGAAGCCGCACCCCGGCATCATTAATGGCAATGCCGATGATCTTGCCGATCTATCTTGGGAGCAAGCTTGGAAGCCAACGCTGTGAAGCGACTGTATCTTGATACCCATATTCTGGTATGGCTCTATCAGGATGGTGCGGCGCGCCTCACTCCGTCCGGTGTGCGAGCCATTGAAGGGGCGGAGCAGTTGCTCATTTCACCTATGGTCGAACTGGAGCTAACCTACCTATATGAAATTTCCCGCATCAGTTGCCCCGCCATTACCATACTGGACAGTTTGCGTCGCGACATCGGGCTGGAAACATGCAAACAACCCTTTGCCGCCGTTGTTGGTGCGGCCTTGGTGCTTGACTGGACGCGCGATCCTTTTGACCGAATCATCGTCGCACAAGCCGCCCATCGAGAGTCCCCTTTATTGACGGCAGACCAAAATATACGTGAGCATTATTCAGCCGCAGTTTGGTAGTTTAGTAGTTCGGCTTTATGTTGGCGGGCGCGGTGATTCAGCGTTTATTGAAGGGGGCGATTCGTAGGTGCAAGGAGAAGTCTGTTTACCCGCGCTGCTATATTTCCAGCGGGTTGAATAATTTCAATTCGTTGATCCAAGTGAAGTCGCTGGTATTGCATGTTGCTAGCGCATATCCCCGTTCGATGCAGGTGGCGGCGATAAGGGCATCGCCGAGCGTGAGCTTGCGCTGCTGCCGCAATTGGATGGCGATTTCGTAGCAGGCGGGCGTCAAATAAATGAGTTCCAAGCTGTTCAGCAATTCCGTGAGGGCGTCTTTTTCCGCCGGGTGTAATTTGTGATAGCCGAGAATTTCCACTTTGCTGATGACGGATATTTTCGGAAGGATATCGACCAGCCACAGGTGAAGTTTGGAGTGTTCCGGCTTGGTAGCGTAAATGAGGATGTTGCTGTCAACCAGCATGGTGCTTACTCCCGCCCCGGCAGAGCGCGCTCATCTCTTTGTTCGCGCACCCATGCAGCCGGGTCGACCCCGGCGTAAGGGTTCATTGCAGAGGCCTTTTTCAATGCGTTGGCCAATGATTTTTGGCGTTCGCTGTCTGCGGGTAATTGTGTCCCGGCTTTCTGTTCCAGATAGAGCACGTAATCCAAAACTTCTCCCTGAAGCGAAAGGGGGAGTCTCGCTAAGTGTTGTTGGATGGCTTGATCAAGTTTCATGGGGATGCTCATTTCATCAATTCAGGATTTGGCAATAATACTCTGCCTGAACAGACAGTTTTAATAATTTGAATGAGCTGGCTGCAAGTGCTTGCAAGACAATTGTTGCAAAAATGCAACAATTGTCTTGCAAATCTTTGACATGGGCATATCACATCAGTATCTTGCGTTCCCGTAGCTGTAAAGGGAGTACTTGGCTATGGCAGCACAATCAACTTAACTTTCAATCCTCGAGGAGAAACAATGAAAAAAGTAGCTCTCACATTGGCAAGCGTATTGGCAGCCGTCGCGTTTGCACCAGAAGCATCCGCTGTTCCAGCATTTGCCCGTCAAACAGGCATGGCTTGCGATGCTTGCCACTTTAACTCTTACCCAATTTTGTCTGCCTTTGGTAAGTCATTTAAGGCCGCCGGTTATACCATGATGGGTTCGCAAGGCAAGATCGAAGGAGAGCATGGCTTGTCCATCCCCGCTGAACTGAATATGGCTGTTTATTTGCAACATCGTATTCAGAAACGCTCCGGTACTGATGTGGCTGGTACAAAAACACAAAACTCCGGTTTTGGACGTATCGATTTTCCTGATGAGTTCTCTCTTTTTGCTGGTGGTCGTGTTTCCGAAGGCATCGGTTCTTTGACAGAGATCGCCATTGGTAGCGGTGCGGCTGGCTTGGCTGGTACGAAATTGGTATTCTCAACCGAAGTCGGCGCTATGCATACATTGGTTGTTCCGTTCACTGTTAACGGCTTAGGCCCTCAGTACGGCTTTGACTTGTTCGCTACGGGTTCTACAGCTAATGGTCGTCCTATCGAAAACCAACAAACCTTTACTGGCTCCTACTTCGGTACTAATACAACCGCTTCTGGTGTAACTCTCGGTGTGGTTAGCGAAGATTTTCACGTAACCCTTACACCATGGGCACAGGGGTTTGCTACTACCAACTCGAAAGTTACAGCAACCGAATTGGGTGCTACTTACGTTCGTGCTGCCTACACACCGACTATCGCAGGTTTTGAAACTGGTTTCGGCGTGCAGTACTACACCGGCAATGGTCTGAAGGGCATTGATGCCGCTTCACTTGGAAAGGTTCAGGCACCTGTTGTAATTGCAACGACTCAGCAGGCAACTATTGATGCCAACGTGAACGAAGCGACGATTATCGATGCTCAAGCGCAAGGCGAAGTTGCAGGCATGCCGCTCGGTATCTACGCAAGCTACGGTACTGCTCCTGCATCGACTGCATCTAAAACAAACGCATACAACGGTGGTACAGAAACCAAGAGCCATATGGGTATCTTGGCTGACGTTGGTGTGATTCCTCATGTGTTGAATCTGCAAGCCGGTATGTCTTTTGCTAAAACTGGTGTGAAGCTGGCTGGTTCTAACGAAACTGACAACGCTATCGTTATCGGTGCTCGTTACAAGCTACGTCAAAACGTGAAGGTTGCTATTGCATACAGCATGATGTCTGGTACATCGTATGATGCAGGCGGCTCTAATGATGCGACTACAGCGCAAAATGCTGGCAAAACTTTGATGAACCTGATCCTGTCGACAGCATTCTAACTGAATGCCCGTCAAAGGTGATCTGGCGTAGGATGGGTTGAGCGTAGCGATACTCATCAGACAACAGAAAAGTAGTTGATGTAAAAACAAGGGAGACTTCGGTCTCCCTTGTTTTTTGCTTTGCGTTTGTGAAGTATTGCTATACTTCGTGCATTAAATAAAAGGAGGCTGACGATGAGTGCTGCTATTTTTGATACACACGCCTACATCAAGAGGATGAGGGCTGTTGGCTTTACTGAAGAGCAGGCGGAGGTTCAGGCTGAGACAGTGGCAGATTTAATTAGCGAACGCTTGGTAACAAAGGCTGATTTAGATTTACGGATTGCAGAACTCAAGACTGAATTGGTGAAGTGGATGCTGGGTATTGCGGTAGGGCAGGTCGCCTTGCTGATTACGTTGTCCAAAATTGGTCATTAGATTGCCAAATTATTGCGACGATCCTTCTTGCTATGGAGGATGAATCACGACACTTGAAATTGCCGCGTTAATGGGAATGGGCGCTGTGTTAGTTTTCGGATTGGTCGCGCTGGCAATAGCTTTTGCAGCGGGTAAAAGTAAAGACAGCCATTCTGCGCATGGGCATCAAGCGTAACAGATGCCGAATTGAATCAATGGAGGCGACTATGGAAAGTCAACTTGCCAGCCGCCAAGATATTGTCAAGCTCGAAAAACAAATCGAAAAAACTGAAAGCACGCTACGTCTTGAGCTGGCCGATATTCGGAAAGAACAGGTAGTACAGCGTTGGGTCTTGACGATTACTGTGGGTGGTGTTGTCGCTTTAATTGCCAAAGCTTTTTTTCAGGTTTAGCTTGCGTGGACAGGTTGAGCAGTACCCGTCCGACAACAGCAAAGTATGTCGATGTAAAAACAAGGGAGGCTTCGGTCTCCCTTGTTTTTGTTTTGCGTTTTGAAAATACTGGCGGTTTCAAGCACCAAGTGCAAATAACGCAGCGTGATGCTGCCTAAAGTCAAAAGCGTCTGGCATAAACAGCTCGACCGGGCATTTGAAACCGA
>WSYA01000002.1 GCA_009773615.1 Gallionellaceae bacterium | reverse complement strand
CTGTCAGCGTTGTCTTGCCGTGGTCGACGTGACCAATTGTGCCCACGTTTACGTGCGGCTTTGTTCGTTCAAATTTGCTCTTTGCCATGATCTATCCCCTATCAATGTCAAACGTTAATCACAAAAAACCTGGTGCCCATGGCGAGAATCGGACTCGCGACCTCTCCCTTACCAAGGGAGTGCTCTACCACTGAGCCACATGGGCAGCGTTACAACTGGAGCGGGTGAAGGGAATCGAACCCTCGTCGTAAGTTTGGAAAACTTCTGCTCTACCATTGAGCTACACCCGCATACGCTTCCAACCAACAATCACAACCCATCGAGCGATTGCTACTGCCCAGTCAACTACTTATAACTACAAAACTTGGTGGAGGGGGAAGGATTCGAACCTTCGTACTCATAGAGGTCAGATTTACAGTCTGATGCCTTTAACCGCTCGGCCACCCCTCCAAAAACGAGCCCGCGATTATCCATATAAGCCGGACGTGTGTCAAAGGGAATCTACAAAAAGATGCGGCGAGGCTTCCTGATTGGCTTCGATTGGCTTCGAACAAAAAATTGGCAAGAAGCTCTCTGTCAAAACAAATAGCTATAACCGAAGCCGTATCCCGCCGAAAGCTGCTTCACACCTGAATCCCGAGCCTTATTAGCGAATAAAGCCAAACGATGGTGTTCGGCCAGGATCGTAACGAGGGAGACTCCCACTATCGATTGATGCGTTGATTTCTTATAGGAAATCGAATCATAACTGAGCGTAACGCTGGTCGACTTGGACTCGTCCAGAAAGAGCATTCCGAACACTCCAGCATCTGTTCCGGTGTCATCAGTCGATATGCAGGTAGTTGGATTCAACAAGCACACCTGCATCGTGGAGTGCAGAGCAGCAACTATCACCCCGACATCCACGAAAGAGCCCATGCCCGCAATAGCTTCCAGAAATACCGAGCTGCCGGATGACTTCAATGCGGATGACCTTCCATTCGACTCCGCATATGAGCCCGACAGACCGAACGCCAAATTGGGAATGACCTGATGCGAGAAGACCAGGGCAGGCCCGGACAGCCCGGTACGGCATTCATTGCCGACGCACACCGGATTGGCAAATACCAGACTTCGATACGACAATATCAGCGACGAATAATTAGCGTTAGGCTCATCTATCGAATATGCACTCGAACTAAAGCATGAACAAAAAGCCGCGACGAAAAATGCGTGGATAAGCGTCTTATTGTTACGCATTCTCATCCCTTCCATTTACTTATGCCGCGCATCCTTTGCACCGCAAAGCGCAAAAATCACATTTTTCTAAACAGCGCCGATTGCGCATGCGCATGCAGCCCCTCGCCGAAAGCCAAAGTCGAGGCAATCGCCCCCAGCGTTTGCGCACCTTGGGCGGAAACCTGTATCAGGCTGCTGCGCTTCTGGAAATCGTACACACCCAACGGCGAAGAAAAGCGCGCCGTGCCCGAAGTGGGCAGGACGTGGTTGGGACCGGCGCAATAATCGCCCAGCGACTCGGAGGTATAACGTCCCATAAAAATGGCTCCCGCATGCTTCAGCCTGGGCAGCCAAGCCTCTGGATTCGCCACCGACAATTCCAAATGCTCGGGGGCAATGCGGTTGCTGATGGTGCAGGCTTCATCCAAATCGGCAACGTGAATTAACGCACCGCGATTTTCCAGTGCAGTCTTGATGATGTCTTTGCGCGGCATTTGCTCCAGCAATTTATTGGCGCTCCGTGCAACACGCTCAATAAAGGCCTCATCCGGCGACAACAATATGGCCTGCGCTAGTTCGTCGTGCTCGGCCTGCGAAAACAAATCCATCGCGATCCAATCGGAATCGGTCTGACCGTCGCAAATCACCAGAATCTCAGAAGGCCCCGCGATCATGTCGATGCCGCACACGCCGAACACGCGGCGCTTGGCAGCGGCAACATAGGCGTTACCGGGGCCGACAATCTTGTCCACCTTGGGAATGGTCGCCGTGCCGTAAGCCAGCGCAGCCACGGCCTGCGCACCGCCGATGGTGAACACGCGATCCACGCCGGACAAATACGCCGCCGCCAACACCAGTTGATTCTTCACGCCATCCGGTGTGGGCACCACCATGATGAGCTCGGCAACACCCGCCACCTTCGCTGGCAAAGCATTCATCAATACCGAAGAAGGATAGGCTGCCTTGCCGCCTGGAACGTACAGGCCGACGCGATCCAACGCGGTGATCTGCTGCCCGAGCAGCGTGCCATCCGCCTCGGTATAGCTCCACGAGCTTTGCACTTGTTTCTGGTGGTATGCCGTCACGCGCTGCGCGGCCTGCTCCAACGCGTTGCGCTGCGCATCGGGCAACGCATCAAATGCGGCTTTTAGTTCGGCGCGAGGCAGCTCCATCGCGGCGGCATTTGCCAACGGCAAACGATCAAACTTGCTGGTGTATTCCAGCACAGCCGCATCGCCGCGTTTTTTCACATCGGAAAGAATAGCCGCAACGGTCGCTTCCAGTTTCTCATCGGCAGTTTCTTCAAACGCCAGCAGCTTGTTCAGTGTGACATCGAAGTCGGCTTGCCTGCTGGAGAGTCGGACGATGTTCACTTTACCGCTCCTGCAAACGCATCCAGCATCGGCTGAATGACTGCACGCTTGAGTTTAAGCGAAGCTTGATTCACTACCAGACGCGAAGAAATCTGCGCGATCTCCTCCACCGCCTTGAGGTTGTTCGCCTTCAATGTAGCGCCGCTGCTCACCAGATCGACAATCACATCGGACAGACCAACCAGCGGAGCCAACTCCATCGAGCCATACAGCTTGATAAGATCGACATGAACCCCTTTAGACGCAAAATGTTCGCGCGCGGTCTTCACATATTTGGTCGCCACGCGCAGACGCGCACCCTGCTTCACCGCCGACTCATAATCGAAGTCGTTGCGCACCGCCACCATCATGCGGCACTTGGCGATGTTCAAATCCAACGGCTGGTACAACCCCTCTCCGCCGTGTTCGTTGAGCACATCCTTGCCCGCCACGCCCATATCGGCCGCACCGTACTGCACATAGGTCGGCACGTCGGAAGCGCGCACGATGATGAGCTGCACATCAGCACGATTAGTCGGCAGAATAAGTTTGCGCGAAGACTCAGGGTCTTCCAATGGCGTAATGCCTGCCGCCTGGAGAAGCGGCAGGGTTTCTTCGAAAATACGGCCTTTGGATAAGGCGATGGTGATCATGTTTTAGTCCAAAATTAAATTCAAAAAACATTCACCACAGAGACACAGAGATACAAAGAAGTTCAAAAACAATTAACCACCAACTGATTGGTTTTCTTGATTTGGGGTTTCTCTGTGTCTCTGCGCCTCTGTGGTTAGATTGTGTTATTACTTAATGCGGCGAATGTTGGCGCCGAGCTGCGACAGCTTGCTTTCAATGTGCTCATAGCCGCGATCCAGATGATAGATACGGTCGATCACCGTCTCGCCTTGCGCCACCAGTCCGGCGATGACCAGACACGCGGAAGCGCGCAGATCAGTCGCCATCACCGTCGCACCTTCCAGATGTCCCACGCCGCGCACTACGGAAGTATTGCCTTCCACGTCGATTTGCGCGCCGAGACGGCGCAACTCCTGCACGTGCATAAAGCGATTCTCGAATATCGTCTCTATCACCATCGCGCTGCCCTCGGCGATGCAATTGAGCACCATAAATTGCGCCTGCATGTCGGTAGGAAAAGCCGGATGCGGCGCAGTGCGCACATTCACCGATTTCGGACGTCCGCTCATTTCCAAATGGATGGTATCGCCCTCGACTTTGATCTTTGCCCCCGCCTCAGTCAGCTTTTCCAGCACCGTTTCCAAAATATCGGCGCGCGTTTCGCGCAGCGTAATGCTGCCGCCCGTGGCCGCTGCCGCCACGAGAAACGTGCCGCTCTCGATGCGATCCGGCATGATGCGGTGCGTCGCCCCATGCAGCTTTTCCACGCCGGTGATAGTGATGGCATCCGAGCCGTCACCGGAAATCTTGGCGCCCATAGCGCGCAAGCAGTTGGCCAAGTCCACCACTTCCGGCTCGCGCGCGGAATTTTCCAGCACAGTCACACCATCTGCCAGCACTGCCGCCATCATCAAGTTCTCGGTGCCGGTAACACTCACGATGTCGAAGAAAATACGCGCGCCTTTGAGGCGTTTTGCCTTGGCGTGGATGTAGCCGTGCTCGATGGTGATCTCCGCACCCATCGCTTGCAGGCCTTTAATGTGCAGATCGACCGGACGCGAACCGATGGCGCAGCCGCCGGGCAAGGACACGCGCGCCTCGCCGAAGCGCGCCACCAGCGGTCCCAGCACAAGAATGGCCGCGCGCATGGTCTTCACCATGTCATACGGCGCTTCCCACTTGTCCACCTTGTCGCCGCCGAAGGTGATCTCGCCATTGCCCGATTCCGCCGCAACCCCCATCTGCTGCAACAGTTTGCGCATGGTGCCGACATCGTGCAAGTCCGGCAGATTGGTCAGGCGCAAAGTCTCGGCAGTCAGCAGGCTGGCGCACATGATGGGCAATGCGGCATTTTTAGCGCCGGAGATGCGCACTTCTCCGCGTAGGGGATTGCCGCCTTGAATGGCTAGTTTTTGCATAGAATTCTAGTTGGTAGTCGATAGTCGTTAGTCGTTAGTTTTGAGCTTCCAACTAACGACTAACGACTAGCTACTAACGACTGCTCTCCCACTCTTGCGGAGTCAATGTCTTCATCGTCAGCGCGTGAATCATCTCGTCGCGCATGCTGTCGCCCAACGCCTGATAGACGCGCTGATGACGCTGCACGCGATTCTTTCCGGCGAATTCTTCGCTCACCACGACTGCCTCGAAATGACGCCCGTCCCCCGTCACGGAAACATGGATGGTCTCCATGCCTTGCTCGATGCCAGCTTTGATGATTTCAGGAGTGATCATTCGATGACGGACTCAGGCGTTTGCACTATCCACACGCAGCGACAACGACTCTGCCACACCGTATAGATTGGCCAAACTCAGCAGATTTTCGGGTACATTGATAAACGTAAGCTTCACCTTGCTGCGTTGCGCGGCGCGCAGCCAGACCAGCATCAAACTCACCGCCGCAGAATCCACCGCATCGACTTGTGCCATATCCACTACAAAGTCAGTAACGCCTTCTTTTAGCGGTACGCCCTTGCGAAACAAGTCGGCGACTGTCGCCATGGTCAAGCGACCGGACGCGCGCATGCTGTTGCCGCCGCTATCCATCACTTGGCGTCAGACTTGCGCGCGGGCGCAGCGGCTATATCGGCGACTTGATTCTTTTCCGCCAGAAACTTGATCAGCCCGTCAACTCCCGATTGCTGCAATGGCTCGCGAAACTGGTTGCTATAAATATCCAGCGCCACACGGGGACCGGCGATAGCCAGATCGACCACCCTCCACCCTGCCGATGTTTTCTTCATATCGTAATCCACCGAAAGCGACGCCTCGCCCGGACTAACGATCAGCGTTTTAACCGTCACCTGATCGTCGCCCTCGGCATATTTGCCGGGCTCGAATTTCACCGAGTGATTGCCGACATTTGAAAATGCTTTTGCGATAAATACCCTGACCAACAGGTCGCGAAACTCATCGACCAATATCTTCTTCTGTTCGGGCGTGGCGGTCTTCCACGCCGGCCCCACCGCACGTTTGGTGATCAGCGTAAAATCGAACAGGGGCAGCACTTTTTCCTCTACCAGCGCCTGTATCTTTTTCTTGTCCGACTTTTCCCGATGTATCGTGGCCATTACCTCCTGCACAGTGTCTTCCACTATCACATTCGGCGATGCCGCTTCCGCCCGCGCGGACGTAAACAGCCCCGACAATAATATTCCAACTACAGCCACCATCAATCGTTTCATAAATACTCCGAACATTTACTTGACCCCTTCCGCCTTGTTGGCAACCACTTGGCTGATGAGATCCTCCAGCACCACGGCAGAGCGCGACTGTTTGATCATTTCGCCATTTTTCAACATCTCATCTTCCGCACCCGGCTTCAAGCCGATGTACTGTTCGCCCAACAATCCCGAAGTCAGAATACTGATCAATGTATCTTTGGGAAATTGATAGCGCTTGTCGATGCTCATGGTGACTTCGGCCTCGTAATGCTCCGGGTTCAACTTGATCTCGGTTACCCGCCCGATCAGCACCCCTGCACTTCTAACCGAAGCCGTGGGTTTGAGCCCGCCGATATTGGTAAAGCTCGCCTTTAAGCGATACGACTCCGACACATTGTAGGAACTGAGGTTGCCCACCTTAAATGCCAATATTGCCAGCGCGACTATCCCTCCCACGACAAATGCCCCAACCCACAAATCCAATGTGGTGCGCTCCATATCAAACCCCCCGAAACATAATTGCGGTCAAAACCACATCCAGCAACAAAACAACCACTGACGATTGCACCACGGTGCGCGTGGTCGCTCCCGACACACCTTCTGCCGTAGGGGGTGCATCGAATCCCTCGAACAATGCGATCACCGTTACAGCCACACCAAACACAAAACTCTTCAATACCCCGTTCAGGATGTCGTGCTTAAAATCCACTGCCCCTTGCATCTGCGACCAAAATGAACCCTCATCCACACCGATGAACACCACGCCCACCAGATACCCGCCGAACACCCCTATCGCGGAGAACATCGCGGCAAGGATCGGCATCGAAATCACCCCGGCCCAAAAACGCGGCGCCACCACGCGCGCGATCGGGTTCACCGCCATCATCTCCATCGCCGCTATCTGCTCGGTGGCTTTCATCAAGCCGATCTCGGCAGTCATCGCCGAGCCCGCGCGGCTCGCGAACAACAATGCAGCCAGCACCGGACCCAACTCGCGTACCAGACTCAGCGCCACCAAAGTACCCAGTGCGGATTCGGAACCGTAACTTTTGAGCGTTTCATAACCCTGCAAGCCGAGCACGACCCCCACGAACAATCCTGCCACCAGAATGATAATAAGCGACATCACCCCTGTGAAGAATAATTCCTTCACGGTCAATTGGAAACGCCGGAAACTGAGCCCCGAGTTCAGTAATATCAACACAAAAAAACGCGTGGACATACCGACGCGCCAAACCGCATTGATCGTGCGATGCCCGATATGTTTAATACTTCTCGCTAGAGGCATCAGGCGTTCACTCCCAAATCCTGATTGTAGTCCCGGCACGGATACTGAAACGGCACCGGCCCGTCCATCTCGCCATGCACGAACTGATGGACGAAAGGCTTGTCCGATGCCTGAATTTCCGCCGGGGTTCCTTCCGCAACGATGATGCCATCGGCGATGAAATAGATATAATCGACGATCTTCAATGATTCCTGCACGTCGTGCGTCACCACCACTGAAGTTGCCCCCAGAGCATTATTCAAGCGGCGGATCGAATTGCCGATCGCCGTCAGCGAAATCGGATCGAGCCCGGCAAACGGCTCGTCATATAAGATCAGCATCGGATCAAGCGCCACCGTGCGCGCCAGCGCCACGCGCCGAGCCATCCCGCCGGAAAGCTCCGCCGGCATCAGCGCATGCGTACCGCGCAAGCCAACCGCGTGCAGCTTCATCATCACCAGATCGTGGATCATTTCTTCCGGCAGGTCGGTGTGCTCGCGCATTTGAAAGGCGACGTTGTCATACACCGACATATCGGTGAACAATGCGCCGAACTGGAACAGCACCCCCATCTTGCGACGCATGGCATACAACCCCTGCTCATCCAGCTCATGCATCACTTGACCGTCAATTATTATCTGGCCTTTGGTCGGCTTCAGCGCCCCGCCGATCAAGCGAAACAGCGTCGTTTTCCCGCACCCGCTACCGCCCATGATGGCGATAACCTTGCCCTTATGAAAGGTCATATTGATGCCCTTCAGGACGGGGCGTCCATCATAGGAAAAGTTGACATCGCGGATTTCTACCAGCGGTTGCGAGGACACTAATAAACCTTCTTGCTCGTTCAAAGAGCGTGCATTCTAAACCACACCTCAGCCATCCACAACACAAGCACCTGCGGCCAAATGGCATGCCTGCAAAGATAGACTCGATTTCCGCCTGCGGCACTTGAGCTGAGGGCGATTGCGGGCTATCCTGCGCCCCATCATTCGTTTTTCCCGAAGGCGTGGGAAGTGCCCTGCGACAGCATCAAGCGCAAAAACAAAGAGGATTCTGATGTATCTCGAACATTTTGGCCTGACTGAACCCCCTTTCAAAATCACCCCCGTCACAGAATTTTTCTTTTCCGGCGCCAATCGTGGGGAGATACTCGACGCACTGATTTATGCCATCACCGACAGCGAGGGCATCATCAAGATCAGCGGCGAAGTCGGCAGCGGCAAGACCATGCTCTGCCGCATGCTGCTGGATCGGCTCCCCACCAACATCAAAGCCATCTATCTCCCCAACCCGAGCCTGTCGCGCGAAGAGCTTCTCTACGCCATCGCCGACGGCTTGGAATTAGACCTGGAAGGCCAGCGCGTCAGCGTGCTGCTGCAAAACCTGCACACCCATCTGGTTGCCAAACACAATCAGGGGGAACGCTGCGTGGTGCTGGTGGATGAAGCGCACGCCATGCCGCTGGACACATTGGAAGAATTGCGTCTGCTATATAACCTGCAAGTCGGCAAACACAAATTGATTCAAATCGTCCTGTTCGGACAACCAGAGCTGGACGAAAAGCTGGAGCAGACAAACATGCGCCAGCTCAAAGACCGCATCGTGCACCACTTCAATATGCAGCCGCTTTCCAAGAAAGTCATCGAAGCGTATTTGATGTTCCGCATGCGGGCCGCCGGCTATCATGGCCCCGATATATTCTCGCCCGCCGCCATCGCCCTAATCAGCAAAGCCTCCAACGGCCTCATGCGTCGCGTCAACATATTGGCCGACAAATCCCTGCTCGCCGCTTTCGTGCAGAACACCCACAACATCGAAGCACGCCACGTGCAAGCGGCGATCCGCGACAGCGAACTCACCGTCGGCAAACACTGGGTCAGCTCCAGGCATGCGGCAATTGCCGGGGGAGCGACACTGCTTGCCATCATCCTCGCCGGTACCGGCTGGATGCTGGGCAAAACGAATTCCAGCCAAACGACACAAGAAGTCGTAGCACCCGTCGCTGCCATTCAGCCCGCCCCGCCCCTACCCGCAGCCACCGTCAAACCGGCACCTCCCGGCATTACTGCAAAAATCTCTTCTGCCCGGCCTCCTGCAAGCATCGACGCAGCCGCAGATCAAAGCCGCACATCCGCATCCGCCACTTTATTGCAACAAAGACAAGCCGCCACCAAAACCATGCTCGCCAAAATCGGCAAGGGCAGCTTCAGCATCCAATTGTTTTATACCGAAGACACCCGTCCTGCACGGCTGGAACGCTTTTTGATCCGTGCGCAGAGCATAGGCAAACTATCCGAAATATACATAGTCCCCATCACGATCAACGGCAAGGATCGCTACCGCGTTTTGTATGGCGCCTACGCCAATAGCGAAGCGGCACTCGCGGGAATGAAAGACCTGCCCCAGCGCTATAAAGACGCTTTCGCCCCCACGCTGCATGAACTTGACGCCTATTGAACGTCAGAAATAATAATAGTAAGCCAGCTGCACATCGGTGAAGGTGCGCGCGGGATCAATCGCGTTTGCCAACCCCTGACGCGCAATATTCAAACGCATGTTGCTCTGATTGCAGCCCATGTCCCACGCCAGCCCCGCAGACAGCCGATACGACCAAACGCCCTTCTGCTCCCCTGCCGCATACCAGTAGGTATTGGAGACCGCCTCGGTGCGCAACCTCGGGGTAAGCGCCCATATTGCACCGACAGTAGAGCCTAACGCCACCGACGCTGACGCTCCCGCGCTGCTCACGCTGTCAGCCAAAACATAGGCTCTCGCATCGTTTCCCAAGCTATAACTCTTACCTGCGCCCACTTGAATACGCAAGGCGGCTGGCGCAAGCGCGTCGTCTTGCAGCACCTCGCGCCGGATCGAAATATTTATTTTTAGCGTTGTCGGACGGAACCACTCGGTTTGCACCGATGGCGCGAACACATCGAACAGATCGAGCCGCTCGAATCGAATCCGATCCGCATTCAAACGCAAATACAGATCGCCGATCTTGGAGCTTGCGCCCTGCGCAAATCCGCTCTGCGGATCGAGGCTATCGTGATAGCCACCGCGCAGGTTCAGTTGCGTATAGGACGCTGACCCCACCATACCCACGGCCACTCCGGCCCGGAAAGAACCATGTCCTTCATCGGGGCGCTGCGCGGGCGGCTCTTTCTGGTGATAGACGGATTCCGCGCCGAGCTTGCTGCGCACACCGGACAATCTTATCTGGCGCGCACTGATCGCAGCCGCCTCTTGCTCCGAATGTTTGCGGTTGCGCTGATACTCCAATATTCCCAGCGTCACATCTAAAATACGCACCTGCCCTGCGGCATCCAGCCGATCCAAAGACGGGAGCGTGCTGTCATCGTTGGCCAGCGTTAATGCCTGCTTTTTTTCTGCCTCCGCAGTCAAATCGTAATTGCGCAACAGCGTGTTGTATTGCGACGGACGATAATGAATTTGCTCAATCAAACCGGGTTGTTTTTGTACCTGCTTGACCATATCGAGAGGGATATACCAGGGCTTGCCCTGCCCTATCATATCTAGACTCGGACGCGCAGCCTCAAAAGAGGCCAACAACATCAACGCGCAGTTGTCGTCGAAAAAGTAATAGTCCATGTAGGTAAAACTTTGCTCCCAGATGAACGCGAGCATGCGCTCGATCTCGTCCCCGCTCAGGTTGGTTTGATATTCCCACAGGTCGCGGTTTTCCAGATCGGAGTATTCCCGCATTTTCACGTAATACGGCACGAATCCGAACGTACCCGGATAGCCGCCGAACAAACTGCGCACCAGAAACATCGCTCCATTGCCGTCAGTACCCTGCACGGAATAGCCGACGGTCGCGTCGTTCAAGCGGTTGTATTGACCGGTGCTATCGCTGTCAAAACGGATGAAAGCATGTCCGTACATGGAGGCCGGACTGTTCAAATATACGGAGGCAAAAACAAGCGTGGCACGGTGCGTCGCAATGCCCGATTTCCACCTTTCAAAGCCTTCGCAACGCGGCGGCGCGTAATCGAAACCCAGCACTTTCATGCTGCGGCTCAGATATTGATAGCGCGCGATCCATCGGCACACATTGGGCTGCCGACTATTTGTCGCCATCGACTCGTCAAATGCGCCGCGTATGGTCGCTTCTAATTCCGCCTGCGGATCGTGCTTACCGTTGGGCGACAAAAAATAGCTGGGGTCATCTACGCGACTCGTAAGCCCGCCCAGCGCAGAATGATAAAGGTTCAGCTTGCGCCACTCGGCTTGCCGCGCAAGCTGTGCCTGATTTGTCAGCTCCAGCATTCTTGCGATGTCTGACGCATGCGGCGTGTCGATCACGTCCGCGCTGGCGGGGCTGCTCATCATCAACAAACAGACTATCAAATATCGGTACATCATAATCATGCCGGGCCAATAAAAAACCGAGGGGTTAGCCTCGGTTTTTTATTGACCATTTACCTCGATTAGGAAACGTAAACTTTCAGAGTCTTGTCCATTTCATCCTGTATCGCGGCAGTGGATGACTGGCTAAAGATCGCCACTTGATTGGCTTTCAATGCGGAGATTGCAGCCGTGCGATCCGATTCCTTGACGCCGAACATCTCAACCAGGGCTGCCAGACGCTCACCCTGACCCTGAGCGACTTCAACCGCCAGTTGCTGCTTGTTAAAGTCGATGAAGCTGGCAATTTTGCCTCTAATTGATGCACCGGCAGGGCAGTTTCCGATCCCCAGCGTCATGGAAACCGTGTCGAATGTGAATGCGTTCGTGGTCATTGCCAGAAAGCTGTACAACAGGCCTGTCGAGTTTTCAAAAATCATCGTGCCGAGACCGCAACCGACAGTTTGTTGAGTAGTACCGGCCTGCGCACCGGGCACAGCCATGACAGTCATGGAGAGAACGAATGCGACTTTGGCTAATGCTTTTTTCATATTTACACCCTTCCGTATGAGTCGATAAATTTGCAGCCCTAGTACATGTCAAAATATAACATGGGTGCATTACATTCAACAATCGCAGTTGCGCACTTCGCATCCCCTAACGATGGTGGCTCGGCACGCAGGCACATACCGCCTTTCCATCTAACGTTAAGCACAGCCTATTCTCCCATCTGCGGCAATCCCCATTTCGGATCGTATTCAATCCGGCGCAAATACAAACCGTCCGGCGCAAACGTGGGGGCAGCCTGACTGCGCTGGCGCATTTCCAGAACTTCCTTTAACCATAGCGCAGGGTGCTTGCCTTTGCCCACATACACCAGACCGCCAACAATATTGCGCACCATGTGGTGCAAGAAGGCATTTGCCGTCAGGTCGAAGAAGATCGTATCGCCTTGCTGGCGAATATCGAGTTGCGCGAGATTTTTAACCGGCGATTTGGCCTGACACTCGGTGGCACGGAAAGCGCTGAAGTCGTGCTCTCCCAGCAGATGCTGCGCAGCCTCGCGCATCACATGCACATCAAGCGGCGCGTGAAACCAGCCCGTTTTTCCGTGATGCACGGCGCTGCGCACCGGGCGATTGATCAGCACATACCGGTAACTGCGCGCCTGCGCGGAGAAGCGCGCGTGAAACTCATCCGCCACCGGATGCGCCCATTGCACGGCAACGCTACGCGGCAACAGCGCATTCACCCCGCGCACCCATGCGCTCAACGGTCTCTCTGTGCCGGTGTCAAAATGGATCACCTGTTCAAGCGCATGCACGCCCGTGTCCGTTCGTCCGGCGGCGATTACGGTGATCGGCTCGCAGGCGATCCGGCTTAGTGCCTGCTGAATATGGTCTTGCACGGTGCGCCCGTCCGGCTGGCTTTGCCAACCATTGAATTCACTCCCGTCGTATTCCACTCCCAAAACGATTCTCATCGCAAAATCCCAAACAGCATCGCAGCGCTTAACGCCAACAATAAAACATCCATGCGGGTGAGCGCGTGAACTCGCACTTCGATATGCGTTGCATCGCCTTCCGCCGACTTGAGCGCCCGTTCAATTGCGCCACGCCAATCGCTCGCCGTGTCGCGCATGGCGCTTTCGGCATACTGCAGCGTCAACGCCAGCCTCACCGCAATGCGTTCGCGCGACACGCCGATATATCTTGCAGAATAGCAAAGTGAATACAGGCCGCTGATCAACTGCTCGCGCGACAACAGCGTGAGCAACATCGACAAACCTGCCAGCACGCACACCAACCGGCACAGCTGTATCACCCCCTCCAACAAACCTTCACGCGTAGGGATCGGGCCGTAAGGCATAGTCCACACAGCTTCGCCGGGCGTCGCAAAAATGTATACCAGCAGCAACGAGAAAAGTATCCAGCGGGAGCGGCGCATCAAAGCGAAAAAGCGTTGATCATGCATATTGAAAGCGATGAACATCAGCACAGGGACGATCACTGGCAGAAGTACCGGCGACAAGCTCTGGACCGCGATGGACAGAGATATCCAGACTAGGATATGAGTTGCCGGATGGGGGATCGGTATTTTCAATTTCCACTCACAAAAGAAAATCGGCAGCCCAAACAATTCGGCTGCCGATCCTTTACCTGCGAACCTATTTATACCAGTTGCGCTAACAACGCCTGTGCCGTCTCGCGCTGCGACTCGTCGCCGTCGCGCATGACCTCTCCCAGTATTTCACGCGCCCCGTCTTGATCGCCCATTTCCTGATACGCCTTGGCCAGATCCAGCTTGGTTGCCACTTCTTGCCACTGCTCACCTTTGGGCGCACTGGCTGTCGGTGCTGCGGGAGCCTCAACACCATTCAGACTCAAGCTGATCTCACTCAGCCCCACATCCTTAACCGGTGCTGCGGATTGGGCGGTTGCCTCCGGCTTAGCCTCGGTAGGGAAGTCGATCGTAAATGCCATCCCCTGATCGGCCTCAACAGCAGGAGCAGCAGGCGCGTCCTTCGCCTGATGCGTCGAGGTCACATCGAACACCAGATCGTCCAGATTAAGCGCCGGCGTTTCTTCGGCTGAAATCTCCGCTGCCTGCGCTGGTGCACTTGGCTGCACGGTCACGTCAAAGTCCATCGCGGGGATATTGAGCTTGGACTCCTCGGGTGCAGAGATCTTAACACCGCCGATAGCGGACACATCAAAATCCATAGCCGCCAAGTCAAGCTTGGACTCCTCTAATGGAGCAGACTTAATGCCCGGGTGAGTACCAGTGACATCAAAATCCATCGGAACCTCTTGCGCGGCGCGCAACTCGGATGCCGACATGATGAGCGTTTTTTCGCCCACGGACACATCCGGTGCCATCTCAGTCGGCACGTCGAAAGTCGCGGCGGATTGCTCCTGCTCTTTTCCGCCAAAACCTAAATCGAAGTCCACTGCCGGCAAAGCGGCATCTGCGGCTGACGCAGCAACGGCAGGCATTTCATCACCGCTACCGCCATACAGCGCATTATTGGGTTCAAGTGCACGTCCCATCGCGGCAACTTGCCCCCACGCAGCTTCATCGCCGGACTGCTTGATTTCAAGCGCATAGATATAGAACGATTTTGTGTCCTTGCGCGTCGCGTAAATCGACAGTAATTTCAGCTTGACCGGAATATTGGACGGGTCTTTATGTAGAGCGTCCTTCAATACCTCTTCCGCCTGTACGTCGCGGCCGAAATTCAGGAACATATCTGCCTCGCCGATTGGATCGACCTCATCAACATTAACCGCCATCGCAGTCGATACTGCCGCGTTGGTAAAATCCCCGGTCTCGGGAGAAGGCATTACGGGTGCAGCAATCCGTCCCGCAGCGCTACCCACTTCCTCGCCGCTGGACACCACTTTTTCATTGTCGGTCTTGGTCCGGCGTGTGCGCATGAAAGCTAGTCCGCCCAGCCCCAGAAGCACGGCTGCTCCACCACCGAGGTAAACGGGGTTCCCCAATATATCGTCAATCAGAGAAGGGGCCGGTGTCACGACTTTAGGCGCGATGGCTTTGGGCTTCGGTTTCGCGGCAGCCACTTCACTTGTTGCGGCAACAGCCGATGCACCCAACGGAACCACGCTTGCCGGTGCCGAAGCTGCGCCCAGCTTATCTTGTCCGGCTTTTGCAGCCGCAGCCTGATTCTTCAGCTCCACCAGACGCTGCATGTCTTTGACACTCTTCTCCAGCATTGCGGTGCGCTGCTCGGCTTCTTTCAACGCCTTGGTTTTGGCGATGGAATCCTCTTCCTTGGCAATCGCTTTTTCTTTGGCTGACTTCGCTTTTCCGCCTGCCGCCGCAGTATCGCCGGGCGCTTCGCCCTTGGATAACTTCAGTACTTCTTTCGCGGGCTCTTTTGCATCGGGTGTTTTTTCAGCGATAGAGGTGCTGATTTTTCCTGCGACCTCTTGCTTGGCGCGCTGGTCTGTTGCAGGCGCGTTTGCTGCCGCCAATTTCTGACGGTAGGAATTCCAGTCGGCCACCTGAACACGCACCTCCGCTGCTGCTTCGGGCTGTTGCAACTTGGCCAGCTCTTCCGTTTCAGGCAAACGCAATATCTTTCCGGTTCTCAGGCGATTCATGTTTTTGCCTTCGAACGCTTCGGTATTGGCACGATAAAGAGCAACCAGCATGCGTTCCAGACTCACATCGGCTGATTTGGTTTGGTGCGCAATCTTGCTCAACGTGTCTCCGCGTTTAACCGTGATCGGGCCGACTACAGCATGACTGCTTTCAGCTTTCGGCACCGTCGGAACGGGCGCAACTTCTTTAACTTCCTCTTTGACGGGAGGTACGTCCGCAGTCGCCACAGGTTCTGCCGGTTTGGCAGCGTCTGCGACTGTCGCAGGAGCGGCTTCTGCAACCGCAGTAGCCGGAGCAGCAGCAGATGCCGCTTGAGGCTCGGCAATCATCTGCGGAGCCGGTTCGACTTGTGGCGCGGGAGCGGGGACAGGGGTGACAACCGGGGCTACGACTACGGGCTCGATAGGCTTAACGGCTTGCGCAGCGGGTTGTTCTGCAACGAAGCCCGGGGGATCCAACAAGAAAGTGTACTCGCGCAACAAGCGCCCCGACGACCAACCCAATTCGATCAGCAGGCTGACGAAAGGCTCGTTGACTGGCTGCTCCGATGTTGCCTTGATATAAGCCTCGCCATTGGCTCTAGTCTCGACATGAAATTTCAGTTTTGGTAGCGCATAAGGATAATCGATCCCCGCCCCCTTGAATGCTTCTGGCGAAGCCAAGCGTGCGGTGAGGTTGGATTTGTCGGTTTTTTCCACCGCCACCAGTTCGATTTCAGCAACAAGCGGTTGCCCCAGTGAGGAGGTCACGTTGATTCCGCCAAAACCCACTGCGCAAGCCATACTCGACCATGCCAAACAGGCAAAAAATCCTAACGCTTTCAGAAATGTTTTCCTCACGCTGCCACCCTTTTATTTTTCAGACGTTATTCAGATTAACATCATGGAGTTAGTGATGCAAGCTCACCTTCTCTTTAAGTTCGTACGTTAACCGCCAATTTATAAATCATTCTTATCTGTCAGCGAGCTATTTATCCAACAGAATACGCAGCATGCGCCGCAGTGGTTCCGCCGCCCCCCACAGCAGCTGATCGCCGCACACGAAGGCGCTGACATACTCCGCCCCCAATTCCATCTTGCGCACACGCCCCACCGCGATGTCCAACTTGCCGGTCACCGCGACCGGAGTCAGTTCGCGCACACTGACGCTGCGCTCGTTCGGCACGAACTTGACCCAGGAATTGCCGCCTTTGATGAGCGTTTCGATCTCGCTTAGAGGCACATCTTTATTCAGTTTGAGAGTGAGCGCCAAGCTATGGCAACGCATCGCACCGATGCGCACACACAGCCCATCCACCGGGATACGCTTGCTTGTACCCAGTATCTTGTTGACCTCGGCCTGCCCCTTCCACTCTTCTTTGGATTGCCCGTTGTCGAGTTGCTTGTCGATCCACGGAATCAGACTACCCGCCAGCGGAGCACCAAAATTTTCAGTGGGCATATCGTCCGAACGCAGCTTCTCGGCCAAACGACGGTCGATTTCCAAAATGGCCGATTTCGGATCAGCCAGCAGGTCGGCTACGCAAGCGTGAGCCACCCCCATCTGATTCAGCAGTTCGCGCATGTTCTGCGCGCCCGCACCGCTCGCCGCCTGATAGGTCATGGACGACACCCACTCCACCAGCCCCGCATGGAACAAGCCGCCCAAGCCCATCAGCAGAATACTGTTGGTGCAGTTGCCGCCGATGAAGTTCTTTCCGCCGTTCGCCAGCGATTTTTTGATAAGACCGAGATTGACCGGATCGAGGATGATGACCGCATCATCCTCCATACGCAGCGTGGAAGCCGCATCAATCCAATACCCCTGCCAACCCGCCGCGCGCAGTTTGGGAAAAATCTCGGTGGTGTAATCACCGCCCTGGCAGGAAATGATAGCGTCCATCGCCTTCAGTGCATTCAGATCGTACGCGTCTTTCAAAGGAACGCCGCGCCCCTCGACAGGTGCCACTCCACCCGCATCGGAGGTGGTAAAGAACACCGCATCGATCAAATCGAAATCTTTCTCTTCACGCATGCGCTGCATGAGCACCGAGCCCACCATGCCGCGCCAACCGATCAAACCTACCTTCATCTCAATTTCCAATCATTCAAATTTATAGCGCCGCGACGACCGCGTCGCCCATCGCCGCACAACCGATTTTTTGTTTGCCGTCTTCGTAGATGTCGCCGGTACGTAGCCCTTGCTGCAACACCTTGCGCACTGCCGCTTCGATGCGCTGCGCAACGTCTGCGCGTTCAAAGGTGTACTGCATCATCATCGCCACCGACAGGATCGTGGCCAGCGGATTGGCGATATCCTTACCGGCGATGTCCGGCGCGGAGCCGTGACAAGGCTCGTACAGCCCCTTGTTGTTCGAATCCAGAGATGCGGACGGCAGCATGCCGATGGAGCCGGTCAGCATCGACGCCTCGTCTGACAGGATGTCGCCGAAAATGTTGCCAGTCAGGATCACGTCGAACTGTTTGGGGGCGCGCACCAACTGCATCGCCGCGTTGTCCACATACATGTGCGACAGCGCGACTTCCGGGTACGCCTGCGCCACATCCGTCACGATCTCGCGCCAGAACATGCTGGTGTCGAGCACGTTGGCCTTATCCACCGAGCACATTTTTTTATTGCGCTTCATCGCGATCTGAAAACCGACATGCGCTACGCGGCGCACTTCCGACTCGTTGTAATGCATGGTATCGAAACCTTGCCGTTCGCCGTCGTCCAGCACGCGGACACCGCGCGGCTGACCGAAGTAGATGTCGCCCGTCAGTTCGCGCAAAATCATAATATCCAGACCGGAAACGATGTCCGAACGCAAAGTCGAAGCGTTCACCAGCTCGGGATACACCATCGCCGGACGCAGATTGGCGAACAAGCCCAAGCCCTTGCGGATGCGCAACAGACCCTGCTCGGGACGCATCGGTCGCGGCAACGTATCGTATTGATAACCGCCTACCGCGCCCAGCAACACAGCATCGGAAGCCAACGCCAGCTTTTCTGTCGCAGCCGGAAACGGATCGCCCGCCGCGTCATAACCTGCACCGCCGATATGCGCATATTCCAGTTCGATCTTCAAACCGTCGCCACGCAGCACGTCCAACACCTTCACCGCTTGCGCGACGATCTCCGGCCCGATGCCGTCACCCGGCAAAACTGCGATCTTCATCTCTTGTTCCAATCAAATAAATTAAAAATCACGCGAACAACCACGGCTGCGCCGCACGGTGTTTCGTCTCGAACGCCTTGATATCATCCACATGCTGCAAGGTCAGACCGATATCGTCCAAGCCATTCAGCAGACAATGCTTGCGATGCGCATCCACTTCGAACTTGTACACCGTGCCGTCAGGCGCGGCGATGCTTTGCTGCTCCAGATCAACCTTGAGCTTGTAACCCGCGTTGGCCTCCACCGCCTTGAACAGCGCACCCACCTTGGCCGCATCCAGCTTGATCGGCAACACGCCGTTCTTGAAGCAATTGTTAAAGAAAATATCGGCGAAGCTGGGTGCAATAATCACGCGGAAGCCGAAATCCTCCAGCGCCCAAGGCGCATGCTCGCGCGACGAGCCGCAACCGAAGTTTTCGCGCGCCAGCAAAATCTGCGCGCCTTGGTAGCGCGGCTGGTTCAGCACAAAATCCTTGTTGAGCGGACGCTTGCTGTTGTCCATGCCCGGCTCGCCGTGGTCGAGATAGCGCCATTCATCGAACGCGTTCGGGCCAAAACCGGAACGGTTGATCGACTTCAAGAACTGCTTGGGAATGATCGCATCGGTATCCACGTTGGCTCTATCCAACGGTACGACCAAACCATCGAGTTGCTTAAATTTTTGCATCATTATTTATCCATTATTTGGAAGCGTCTTCCAGTTTCTCACCGCCGCGCTTGAACGCTTTGCCGAGCGCACTACCCACCTCATGCGCGCCGCGTTCGACGGCATCGCCAGTCGCCTTGGCATCTTTTTTCACGCCGCCCGCCACGCGCTCCCTCGGCGCATTATTCTTTAATGCGTCAACGGTATTGCAGCCAGCCAGCAAGAAAACTCCCATCAGACAAATCGCAGGCATCTTCATAAACTAAATCTTGCTGACATCCACAAAATGTCCCGCAATCGCCGCAGCCGCAGCCATCTCGGGACTCACCAGATGCGTGCGCCCGCCCTGCCCCTGCCGCCCTTCAAAATTGCGGTTAGAGGTTGAAGCGCAACGCTCGCCCGGTGCCAGCCGATCCTCGTTCATCGCCAGACACATCGAACAGCCGGGATCGCGCCACTCGAAACCTGCGTCGATGAAAATCCTGTCCAGACCTTCCTGTTCCGCTTGCGCTTTGACCAGACCGGAACCCGGAACCACCATCGCCAACTTCACGTTCGGCGCGACTTTTTTGCCTTTGGCGACCGCTGCCGCAGCGCGCATGTCTTCGATGCGCCCGTTGGTGCAGGAACCAATGAACACCTTGTCGATATTGATCTCGGTGATGGGCGTATTGGCCGTCAACCCCATATATTGCAACGCGCGTTCGGTGTCAGCACGCCTCACCGCATCGCCGATATTGGCGGGATCGGGCACGCGCCCGTCCACCGCCAGCACCATCTCTGGCGAGGTTCCCCAAGTCACTTGCGGCTTGATCTTGGTTGCATCCAACTCGACCATCGCATGAAACATCGCATCCTCATCGCTACGCAGCGTGCGCCAGTAAGCGACCGCCTTATCCCATTGCGCACCCTGCGGCGCAAACGGGCGGCCCTTGCAATAAGCAATCGTGGTTTCATCCACCGCCACCATACCCGCACGCGCGCCCGCCTCGATCGCCATATTGCACAAGGTCATGCGGCCTTCCATGCTCAAAGCGCGAATCGTGCTACCCGCGAACTCGATAGCGTAACCCGTGCCGCCCGCCGTGCCGATTTTTCCAATAACAGCCAGCGCGACATCCTTCGCCGTCACGCCTTTATGCAGCGTGCCATTTACCTGCACCAGCATCGCCTTGGATTTCTTGGCGACCAGACACTGCGTCGCCATCACATGCTCGACCTCGGAGGTGCCGATACCGTGCGCCAATGCGCCGAATGCGCCGTGCGTGCTTGTGTGCGAGTCGCCGCATACCACCGTCATGCCCGGCAATGTCGCGCCCTGCTCAGGCCCCATCACATGCACCACGCCCTGACGGATGTCGTTCATCTTGAATTCGGTGATGCCGAACGTCACGCAGTTCGCGTCCAGCGTTTCCACTTGCAGACGCGCGATAGGATCGGAGATACCGCCGCTGCGCTTAGTGGTCGGCACGTTGTGATCCGGCACCGCCAGCATGGAATCCGTGCGCCATGGACGGCGACTCGCCAGCTTCAAACCTTCAAAGGCTTGTGGGCTGGTCACTTCATGCACCAAGTGACGGTCGATATAGATCAATGCAGTCCCGTCCGGCTCGGTGCGAACCAGATGACTGTTCCAAAGTTTGTCGTAAAGAGTTTGAGCGTCCATTATTTTTCTACCTTGCGGGGCTGGAGATTATGCCACAGCCCATAGGCTGTTCGCCAAGGTTCAACTCGCCTGAACCGGACTACCTTCCAACTTCACCAGCGCATACTCCAGACTGTCCGAGAGCGCGTGCCAGCTGGCGTCGATGATATTGGTGCTCGCGCCGACGGTGGTCCAAACGTGGCCGCCCCCCTGAAAGGTGATGAGCACGCGTATCAGCGCGGAGGTTCCGTTGCCGCTATCCAATATGCGCACCTTGTAGTCGATCAGGCGCACCGTTTTCAGCACAGGATAAGCGGCGGAAAGCGCGCTACGCAGGGCGGTAGATAAGGCGTTGACCGGGCCGTTGCCCTCTGCCGCCACGAACTTCACCTCGCCATCCACCTTCACTTTGACCGTCGCCTCCGACAGCAAACCGCGATTCTGGCGGCGCTCGGCGATCACGAAATAATCGATCAACTCGAACGGTTTTACGTAATCACGGCGCAGACGGTGCAGCATCAACTCCACGCTGGCCTCGGCCGCCTCAAAGGTGAAGCCCTCGTGCTCCAGATGTTTGATGTGGTTGAGCACCTGCTGCGCATCTTCGTTGTTGAGGTCGATGCCCAAAGCCTGCGCACGCAACTGGATGTTGCCGCGCCCGGACAGCTCCGACACCACCGAGCGCATCTCGTTACCCACCAGCGCCGGATCGATATGCTGGTAGGTGTCGCTGGCTTTCAGAATCGCCGCCACATGGATGCCGCCCTTGTGCGCGAAGGCGCTGTGGCCGATATACGGCGCATGGGCATAGTGTTTGAGGTTGACCACCTCCGCGACGAAGTGCGAGAGCGAAGTCAGTTCGCGCAACTGCTCGGGCATCACCACCTGCTGATTCATCTTGAGCTGAAGATTGGGAATGATGGTGGTCAGATTGGCATTGCCCACGCGCTCGCCGTAACCGTTGATCGTGCCCTGTACTTGGGTACAGCCGCCGCGCACCGCCGCCAAAGAATTAGCCACACCGCAACCGCTGTCGTTGTGACAATGCACGCCCAGCGGAGTCTTGATGTGCAGACTGACTTCGCGCACGATCTCCTCCACCTCCCACGGCAGCTTGCCGCCGTTGGTCTCGCACAACACCAGCCAGTCCGCGCCCGCATCTGCGGCAGCGCGCAAACTCGCCAGGGCATAGTCGCGATTGGTGATGAACGCATCGAAGAAATGCTCAGCATCGAACATCACTTCACGACCATGCGACTTCATAAAACTCACGCTGTCACGGATCATCGCGAGGTTTTCTTCCAGCGTGGCGGAGAGCACCACCTTGACGTGATACTCCGAACTCTTGCCCACCATCGTCACCACCGGCGTCGCCGCATCCAGCAGCGCCTGCAAATTTGCATCCTGCTCGCATTGCGAGTTTTTCTGGCGCGTGCGCCCGAAAGCCGCCAGCTTGGCGGAACCGAAATTCAGCTTGGCGGCGCGCGCAAAAAATTCCGCATCTTTGGGATTGGAGCCGGGCCAGCCGCCTTCGATATAGTGAAAACCGAAATCGGCCAGCCGTTTGGCGATGACCAGCTTGTCGTCCACCGACAGCGATATATCTTCGCGTTGCGTGCCGTCGCGCAGGGTGGTGTCGTAGAGAAAGACTTGGCTCATGGCATCAATCAGATTGAAGGAGTTTGAAGTTTAGCATTTTCTGGCATCAGGCCAACAACACGCCGCAATGATCATCTATACCGTAAACGGAAATCAAAATTTGCTTAAAATGAGAGCATTACATGTACCATCTTGCAGCGTCTGGGTTATACAAAATATTGGGGGCGAATTATGTGGTTGATCGGACTCTTGGTTGGATTGGTATTGGGCGGCATCAGTGGCTCGGGTAGCAGCGCATTTATTGGTGGCTTGCTGGGTCTGATCGGCGGCTTGATCTACAGTGAAAAAACTCGCAATCGCAAACAACCTCTCGAACAACGCGTGGACGCATTGGAAAAATTGGCGGCGCGGTTGTCAGCGCAGATCGCATCTCTCCAATATGGCCAAGCCCCCGCCTCTCAAGATATTTTCCGGGAGAATCCACCTCCAACATCACTGACTGCAAAAACGATTCCCGCTCAAGGCATCGCTGTACCAGAATCCAAAATATCCGCGCAATCTGAGTCCGCCCCTGCTTTCGAGGCCCCTGCCTTCAGTCGCGCCCTATTGCCGGTGTATTCACAAAAGAAAAAACAAAATTCCTCTGACATCGAAAATGAGGAAAACACCCCGGCAGAACACGAATGGCTGTCCAAACTTTTCAAGGGAAACATACTCGCAAAGATCGGCGTAATCATTTTATTTTTCGGCATCGCCTCCGGTTTAAAACTAGCCGTGGATATGGGTCTATTCCCGATATCTGTGCGGCTACTCTTAGGCGCACTGGCCGCCATCGCTATGAGCATCTTTGGTTATCACCGCGCTCAGCAAGCAGAGCACCGCATGTTTGGCCAAACCTTACAGGGTGGAGGCCTGGGCATCCTGTATCTGTTGGTGTATTTCATGTTGGCGCGTTACCAGATTATCGGCGAAACGCTGGCATTCATTTTATTCACTTTGATGGGAGTCAGCTGTGTGTTGCTGGCCGCGCGGCAGGAAGCTCGCTCACTTGCAATGCTGGGCATCTCCGGCGCGTTCCTGTCTCCGGTCATGGCGGCCAGCTCAGGCGGCAGCCAGATCACCCTGTTCAGTTATTTCCTGTTGTTGAACATCTTCATCATTTGTGTGAACTGGTTCAAGGGCTGGCGCGAACTCAACATATCCGGCTTCATCTTTACGCTGGTGATCGGCATGAACTGGGCGTTCCGCTCCTATCAGCCGAGCGACTTTCCTGCCTCTGAAACTTTTTTAATCCTGTTCTTTTTGCTCTATTCCGCTACGCCGGTGTTGTTCAATCTGTTTAGTGCACCCGGACGTCTGAGCTGGGGTGACGGCATGTTGTTGTACGGAACCCCACTTGCCGCATCCGCTTTGCAGAATCACATGTTGCATGGGCAAGATATGACGCTGGCATGGAATGCTAGCGTCGCAGGTGCTTATTACCTCATGTTGTGGTGGGTCATTTATCGCAGACCGAATGAAGAAACCATTTGGCTGGAGAAGAGCCTGCTCGCCATCGCCATCGGAGTCTTCACGCTAGCTATTCCGCTGGCTTTCAATGCACAACTCACCTCGGCTTTCTGGACGCTGGAAGGCTTCGGCGTGCTGTATCTCGGCGTAAAGCAAAACCGCTTCCTGGCTCGTTTATCCGGCTCCGCCTTGCAAGTACTAGCCGGCCTGTATTTTTTCGCACACATCGAAGAGTTAGCTCGCGCCCTGCCCATTTTGAATGATCGCTATGTGGGCAGTCTGATCGTGGTAATCGCGGCATTCGCCAGTGCATTATTGTTGCAACGCAGCACGAATGAAACCATGCCTTCCGAAAAGACTGTTGCGTTTGCTGCACGAATTAATACAAAGAATTTAGCCGTCCCATTTTTATATTGGGGATTGCTGTGGTGGTTCGCTGCCGGGCTCTCCGAGATAGATCATTTCGAGTCTTCCGGCTACAAGATGGCAGCTTGGCTGGGCACTGAAGGCGCGCAACATTTGAACAGAGCCATTCCCTATGCCTACAAGATGGCGGAAGTGCTCGCGCTATGCGTGTTCAGCTTCATCTTTCTGGAATGGCTGGGCACGCGGAGCAATTGGCACGCCATGCGCCAACCGACAGCGTTGCTACTACCCATCATCCTGCTCGCAGCGTTCGATGGCTTTCAGGCGCATGATCACGCCCTGTTCGGCATCATGTCTTTGCTGATACCTCTGGCATTGCTCACGCAATATTGGCTGCTGCATCGTCATGATCGAGACTCCGTGCCTGCCGCAACAACTCTCCGCCATGCTATAGCTTATTGGCTATTGATCGCATTGGCTGGTAGCGAACTCTCTTGGATGTCGGGGCAAATAGTTCCTGACAACACCTTATGGAAATGGTTGGCATGGGGTACGGCATGTGCGTTCGGCATGCTGGCTGTGTTACGAAACATCGATCAAGAATACTGGCCGTTCGCCCAACATCGCAAACTGTATCTTGAAACTCTGCAAGCTCCGGTTGCAGTGATGTTAGCTACGTGGCTAATCTACGGCAACTTAACTAACTCGGGTGGCGGCAGCGGATTACCCTATTTGCCTGTGCTCAATCCATTCGATCTGATACAGCTATCAGCTCTGTTCGCCATCTGGAAGTGGTTGCGCGCAAGCCAAATTCAGCTGTTACCCGCACTGTACGGCATCGCCTTCCTGTGGATCAGCGCGGAAGCCGCAAGACTTACCCATCATTGGGCTGGCATGCCTTTTGAACAGCACAGCCTGCTTTCATCGTCCATGTTGCAAGCAGGACTCTCCATACTATGGACAAGCATTGCCATGGCTATCATGGTGTATGCCTCGCACCGCAAGCAGCGCACATTATGGTTCAATGGTTTTGCGCTGCTTGCAATTGTGGGCGTCAAGTTGATGGTGGTCGATCTCTCTAACAAGGGAACAGCGCTGTGGACGATCTCGCTGATCGGTATTGCGCTGCTAATCATCGCCGCCAGCTACTTCTCCCCCGCGCCCCCCAAGGAGGAGGTACTGAGCTAGTTCAAGTGAAACTTAGGCATAGCCGCGCCTCAGTCCAACCTGCGCAGCCGCCACACCATGATCAGCAAGCCCAGAAACGCCGCAGCCGCGCTCATTGAAAACAGCACGCTCGCGCCCCAATGCTGCCAGATCGGGCCGCTCGCCAGCCCGCCCAGCATGCCACCCGCGCCGTAAGTGACGCTGCCGAACAACGCTTGTCCTTTGGATTGATGTCGCCCTTGAAAATAGTGATGCACCAGCGCCACCGCTGCCGCGTGGAAAGCGCCGAAGGTGGCGGCGTGCAGCACTTGCGCGAACAGCATCAGCGCCAGAGAATCCGCGCTCCAGCCGATGATCAGGAAGCGCAGCACGGCACAAGCGAAGCTCACCATCAAAATTTGCGGCAGGGTAAACCGGCGCAGCAGCCACGGCATAGCGAAGAACACCGCGACCTCGCAGATCACCCCCAGCGCCCACAGCCAACCTACCGCACTTTTGGCGTAGCCGTGCTCGACCAGATAGATGGAGTAAAACGTATAATACGGGCCGTGCGCCACGGCCATGAGGAAACATGCGCCGAATAACGCCAGCACCTGCGGTTGCATCACCAGTCGCATGATGGGTTGGCTGTCGGTGTGATGCGCCACGATTTCGGCCGGCGGAATCTGCCGCGAAAAAAATAAAATACCCAGCTTGATCGCCGCCCCTGCCCACAGCAGCCACGCGATGGCGATATAGTCAAAAGCGTAGCCCAGCCCGAGCACCGACACGATAAAACCGACCGAGCCCCAAGAGCGAATGCGCCCGTAATGGGCCGAGTTTTTGCCCAGATAGGTGAACGTGGTGGCCTCCACCAAGGGCATGGATGCGCTCCAGAAAAAGCCCATCAGCGCGATCACAAACAACAGCGGATAAAACTCGGTGGTGAAAAACACCCCCATATAAGTCAGCGCGGCACATAGCGCCGCCCCCTGCACCACCAACAGGCGTTTGCCCGTGTGATCCGCCAGCCAGCCCCACAATGCGGGCGCCAGCATGCGCATCACCGGCTGCACCGACATCAGAACGGCGATCTGCACCGCATCGAAATGGATGGACTTGAGATACGAGCTCCAATAGGGGGAAAACATCCCCACGAAGGAGAAATAGAAAAAATAGAAACCGGCGATGCGCCAGTGATAATTCTTGGTGATGGACATGACAAGACGGTTTGCGAACGGCGTGCATTATCTCATGCGCAAAAATATTTTTACCTAAGCCCTTGAAATACGCACTACCGCCCCAATTTGCTGAAAATCGAAGATTGGAGAGATATATGAAACACGCTGAAAATACCGCACAAAACGAGCAACAGCCGGACAATGCAGCCGAGCACGCCGCCCCGGAAGTGATGCCCAGCATGGAAGAGATGCTCAAGCTAGCCGAGCTGAACGCACAAGAGCACCATGACGCATGGCTGCGCGCCAAGGCCGAAGGCGAGAACATCCGCCGCCGCGCGCAGGAGGACATCAGCAAGGCGCAAAAATTCGCCGTGGAGCGTTTTTCCAACGAGATGCTGGCCGTGATGGACAGTCTGCAAGCGGGTCTGGCCGTGGAAACCGCCAGTGTGGAAAGCTTCAAAAGCGGCATGGAACTGACGCTCAAACAGCTGTCCAGCGTGTTCGAGAAATTCCACATCAAGGAAGTTAATCCGGTAGGCGAAAAATTCGACGCGCACAAGCATCAGGCCATCGGCATGATTGAGAGCGAGCAGGAAGCCAACACGGTGGTGACGGTGATGCAGCGCGGATATACGCTGAACGAGCGCGTATTGCGCCCGGCACTGGTGATCGTGGCGAAGGGGAAATGAAGCAGTCGCTAGTCGTTAGATGTTAGTCGCTAGTTAGGGCTGCGAGCCGCTCTGCTTTAACTAGTAACTAACGACTAACGACTAGAAGTCACACTTGAAATATTGGAAGCCGCCCCAACAAAGGGCTGCGTGGCAGTAAAAACATTCAACTGAAAGGAAATAGCATCATGGGAAAGATTATCGGTATTGACTTGGGGACGACCAATTCTTGCGTATCCGTTATGGAAAACGGCAAGCCTAAAGTGATCGAGAATGCCGAAGGCGCTCGCACTACACCGTCCATCATCGCTTACATGGAAGACGGCGAAGTGTTGGTCGGCGCAGCCGCCAAGCGTCAGGCCGTAACCAACCCGAAGAACACGCTGTACGGCGTGAAGCGCCTGATCGGTCGCCGCTTTGAAGAGCCGATGGTACAAAAAGACATCGGCATGGTTCCGTACTCCATCGTGAAAGCCAAGAACGGCGATGCATGGATCAAGGTGCGCGACAAGGACATTTCCGCACCGGAAATTTCCGCGCAGGTGCTGATCAAGATGAAGAAGACCGCCGAAGATTATCTGGGCGAAGAAGTCACCGAGGCCGTCATCACCGTCCCGGCTTACTTCAACGACAGCCAGCGCCAGGCCACTAAAGACGCGGGCCGTATCGCCGGTCTGGATGTGAAACGCATCATCAACGAGCCGACCGCCGCCGCATTGG
Source organism: Gallionellaceae bacterium (assembly GCA_009773615.1). Lineage (GTDB taxonomy): Bacteria > Pseudomonadota > Gammaproteobacteria > Burkholderiales > Gallionellaceae > PALSA-1006. The sequence continues at coordinate 55,599 of WSYA01000002.1, read as the reverse complement.
CGTTCGGTATGGACAAGCAGGAAGGCGACCGCAAGATCGCGGTGTATGACTTGGGCGGCGGTACATTCGACATCTCTATCATCGACATTTCCGAGATCGACGGTGAGCACCAGTTCGAAGTGTTGTCCACCAACGGCGACACATTCTTGGGCGGCGAAGACTTCGACATGCGCGTGATCGAGCATCTGGTGGAAGAATTCAAGAAAGAAAGCGGCATCGACCTGAAGAAGGACATGCTGGCATTGCAGCGCCTTAAAGACGCGGCAGAAAAAGCCAAGATCGAATTATCTTCCGCACAGCAAACCGAAGTGAATCTGCCTTACATCACCGCAGACGCGACCGGCCCGAAACACTTGGCCGTGAAGATTACTCGTGCGAAATTGGAAAGCATCGTGGAAGACCTAATCGCGCGCACCATCGAGCCGTGCAAAATCGCCATGAAAGATGCGGGCGTGAGCAACACCGACATTGCCGACGTGATTCTGGTCGGCGGTCAGACTCGTATGCCTAAAGTGCAGGAAAAGGTTAAAGAATTTTTCGGCAAGGAGCCGCGCAAGGATGTGAACCCGGACGAAGCCGTTGCTGTTGGCGCTTCGATTCAGGGTGGCGTGTTGCAAGGAGAAGTAAAGGACGTGCTGCTGCTGGACGTGACTCCGTTATCTCTGGGTATCGAGACCATGGGTAGCGTGATGACCAAGCTCATCAAGAAGAACACCACGATTCCGACCAAGGCATCGCAAGTGTTCTCCACCGCCGAAGACAACCAGAACGCGGTAACTATCCATGTGCTGCAAGGCGAGCGCGAAGTGGCTTCCGGCAACAAGAGCCTGGGTCAGTTCAACCTGTCCGACATTCCTCCTTCTCCACGCGGCATGCCGCAGATCGAAGTAACTTTCGACATTGACGCGAACGGCATTTTGCACGTATCGGCAAAAGACAAGGCGACCGGCAAAGAAAACAAGATCAAGATCCAAGCCAGTTCCGGTTTGTCTGAGGCTGAAATCCAACGCATGGTGGACGATGCAGAATCACACGCAGACGAAGACAAAAAGGCGATTGAATTGGTCACCGCACGCAACCAGTTGGACGCGCTGATCCACTCTACCAACAAGTCGATGAAAGAATACGGCGAGCAATTGAGTGCTGAAGAGAAATCCGCTATCGAAGCCGCCTTAAAAGAAGCGGAAGAAGTAGTGAAGGAGAATGACAAAGACGCCATCACTGCCAAATCCGAAGCATTGGCAACCGCCGCGCAGAAGCTGGGCGAAAAGATGTACGCCGCCGAACAAGCCAAGGCGCAAGCCGCGGGTGCTGAAGGCGGCGCGCAACAGTCCGCAGGAGCTGCTCCGCATGACGACAACGTGGTGGATGCCGAGTTCACTGAAGTAAAAGACAAGAAGTAAAAAAACAGTTGGTAGTCGCTAGACGTTAGTCGTTAGTTGAACCCGTTGGGTTGGGTTTGCTTTTCAACTAGTGACTAGCGACTAATTACTAACGACTAGTGACTAACGACTAACGACTATGTCAAAAAAAGATTACTACGAAGTCCTCGGCATCAACAAAGATGCATCCGAGGAAGAGATCAAAAAGGCTTATCGCAAACTGGCGATGAAGCATCATCCTGACCGCAATCCGGACAACCCGAAAGCGGAGGAGCATTTCAAAGAAGCGAAAGAGGCTTACGAAACATTGAGCGACGGCCAGAAGCGCGCGGCTTACGACCAGTATGGACACGCGGCATTCGAGTCCGGCGGCATGGGCGGCGGCAGTCCGTTCGGTGCAGGTGGCGCGGGTGCGGGCGGTTTTGATTTCGGCGACATCTTCGGCGACATCTTCGGCGGCGCCCGTGGCGGCAATGGGCGCAGCCAGGCGCATCGCGGCTCTGATCTGCGCTACAACTTGGAAGTCACGCTGGAAGAAGCAGCGCGCGGCGCGCAAAAGCAGATTCGCATCCCCACCATGGATGAGTGCGAAACCTGCAAAGGTACCGGTGCCAAACCGGGCACCAATGCGACCACCTGCCAGACCTGTGCCGGTCACGGACAAGTGCGCATGCAACAGGGCTTCTTCTCCATCCAGCAAACTTGCCCGCGCTGTCACGGCAGCGGCAAACAGATCAGCTCGCCCTGCACCTCATGCCACGGCGCGGGTAAAGTCAAAAAACACAAAACGCTGGAAATCAAAATCCCGGCCGGTATCGACACCGGTATGCGTTTGCGCCACAGCGGCCACGGCGAAGCGGGCAGCCACGGCGCACCGAGCGGCGATCTGTATGTGGAGATCCACATTCGCCCGCACAGCGTGTTTCAGCGCGAAGGCGACGATCTGCATTGCGAAATGCCGATCAGCTTCAGCACCGCCGCGTTGGGTGGCGAAATCGAAATCCCCACGCTGGACGGCAAGGCGAGCATCAAGATTCCCGCCGAGACACAAAGCGGAAAGATATTCCGCCTGCGCGGCAAAGGCATCAAAGGCATGCGCACCAACTCACATGGCGATTTGAATTGTCACGTCGTGGTCGAAACGCCATCCAATCTAACGGAACGTCAAAAAGAGCTGCTGCGTGAATTCGAGAGCATCAGCGAGCAAGACAGTGCCCGCCACAGCCCACGTGCGAAATCGTGGATGGGTAAGGTAAAAGAGTTCTTCGGCTAATTTTGCAGCCATGACTGAGCCACTGAAGTGGCTCAGTCACCTCCCGCATAGACAACGGCGCGACACCTCTGTCGCGCCGTTTCATTCCTCAGTCAAAACTGACACCTGTTTCGATTCAGTTCATCTTTAAACAGAAGCACCCATTGACGCTCTCTTTTGCAGAGCGATATACTCTGAAGAACAGAGTTAACCTTGCAAATTGGTATTATTCGCCCCCTCAAACCAAACGATTGAGATTATGAAACTACTATCCGTTTTGCTTGCAATCGCCCTTCTTGTTGATTGCAACGTAGCCTCGGCACATACTCCGACTGACCCAAATTTTTTGCGCCCCGACTCGTCCAAGCAATGGAAAACGCTGACGACACCGCATTTCAGCATTCATCATGAAGCGACGCACAAGGCGTATGCGCAGCAGATGGGCGCAATCGCCGAACGCGTCCACAACAAACTGACCCAATGGATCGGCTGGATTCCCGAAGACAAAACCGAGATCGTCATTCTGGACAGTGTGGATTTCTCCAACGGCGCGGCCACGCCCATTCCCTACAACCAGTTCTATATCTACATGCCGACGCCGACCGAAGGCGATGTCATGGATCAAAACCCGTGGATGGAATACGTATTCACGCACGAGTACATACACATCTTGCATCTCGATATGGCTTACGGAACCAGCAAATCCTTGCGCGAATTTTTTGGACGCCCGTATGAGCTGATGACCGTGGCGACCTTCCCGCAGATATTCGCCCCCAGCTGGGTGACCGAGGGCTTTGCCGTGTATGGAGAGTCCGATAATGCAGGCGGATATGGGCGTCTGAACAATGCATGGTACGAAGCAAAAATGCGCATGGAGGTACAGCACGGCTTGCGTTCATTTACCGAAATCAGCTTCGAGGGATACAGCGGCAGCCGTTGGCCTTACGGCCTGAATTATATGTATGGCGCTTATTTTTTCAAATTTATCAGCGAGCGTTATGGCCGCGATGCGGCCGTAAACTATATCCGTATCTACGCTGAAAACATCATCCCCTGGCGCATGGACAAACGCTCGAAACTCATATTCGGCAAAACCGCCGATGAGGTATGGGGCGATTTTCAGGTTTACTTGCGCCATCGTTTCGAACCGCAACTCGCCAAGCTCAAACAGGAAGGTGCGGCAGCGTCCAAACCCGTCTACGAAAAGCCCTATTTCAACAGATCCCTGACCGCCGCAGGCAATGGCGATTTGTATTATCACCACGACGACTCGGCATCCCACCCGCAGGTGCGGCGCATACGCGCCGACGGCACGAATGAAGCGCTGTTCGATGCGGAGAATGTCAACAGCCTCGACTGGCAGGACGAAGCAGGACTGCTGCTGAGCCAAATGACGGTCTGCGACAACATCAAACTCTATGCCGATCTGTACCGCTGGAAGCCCGGCATGACGGCTCCCGAGCGCATCACCACCTGCGGTCGCCATGTCCACGCGGCCTGGCACCCGGATGGCCGGAAAATCGCGGCGGTGCAACTGGAACAAGGTTTGAGTCGCCTAGTATTGCTGGATGCCGATGGCGGACATCCCGAACAGATTGCCGGATTGCCGCAAGGCGACACGCTGGGTCACATCGCATGGTCGCCGGATGGCGGGCAAATTGTCGCTTCGGTACAGCGGCAACGCACTGGCTGGAACATCGAGCTGTTCGGCATCAAAGACAAGCAATGGCATCCGCTCACCTTGAACGATGACCGCATTGTCCATCCGCATTTTTCCAAAGATGGCCACAGCGTCTATTTTGTTTCCGACCACGACAAAGTGTGGAATCTGCGCCGCATCAACTTGGCCGATAAAACAATCGAGACGTTGAGCAATTCCACATCCGGCATCTACGAAGCAGTGGCAATGCCGGATGGCAACTATCGACTTGCCGAGCACACCGCGCTGGGCATATCGCTTGGTTCGCTGCCGTCCGGCTCTCGCACGGGCACGGCTTATCCGGCCAATTCGAACACCCCGCCCAAAATCGATGCACTGGTGAATGCGGCGGATTACCAGCCCGTTTCATACGAAGGAGTACAGGACTACTCCGCATTGAACACGCTGATGCCGCGCTCATGGGTTCCGTTCTTTGCCAGCACCCCCGACCAGAATTCGTTCGCGGGCGTATCGCTCTACGGCACTGATGTATTGGGCTTCCACCAATGGAGCGCTATCCCCTTCCTGTACACCGACATTCACGCCCTGGGTGGATATGCCTCCTATCAGTTCATCAACACCCTGACGCTTTCTGCCGACCGCCAGCTGTATACCTACGGAACAAACATCGACCCCGGACAATACCGCAGCGATGAACTTCGTTATCAGGCTTTACTGCATCACTCGTTCAACAGCATGAAGCGCAGCATTTATCTGGCGGGTGGCATCTCCAGCGAACACCTCAAAGCTCTGTTCACGCGAGACGGCAATGTCTTCTCGGACTATCAGGACACCGTAACCGGCGTAATCGCACGGTATGACAGCACCGAGTTATATCAGCGCTCAATCAGCCCGACCGATGGTCGGCGCGTGCAACTCACCAGCGAAAGCTATGGACTGATCGGCACCAATTTCCATAGCGGCAATACCCATCAAGTCGACTGGAAAGAATACGTCGATCTCGGCGCAAGCCATGTGCTCTATCTCCGGCTACTAGTGGCCACCGGCGACAACGGCATACGCCCTTACACGCTGGGAGGGGAAACCGAAACCGCCTTCTCGCCTGGCGGCTCGACCGACCTCGGCAAGCGCCGTTTCATGTTGCGCGGCTATCCTTCTGGGCTGGCCTCGCTGACCGGCACACAGCTCGGATTGGCCAGCGCCGAATGGCGTATCCCGCTAGGCATGGTCTATGACGGCTGGTCCTCTCCCCCGGTGGGATTGGGCAGACACTCCTTGTCTGTATTCGTCGACAGCGGCGACGCATGGCGTCAGGGCGAAACGGTGCAGTGCAAGACGGGGGCGGGACTGGCGTGGAACGGCGAAGCCTTGCTCGGCTATGACTTGCTGCATCTGGGTGTGACGGTGGGCATTGCGCACGGCTTCGATCAAGGCGGCGACAACCGGGCGTATTTTTCGATGGGACTTCCTTTCTGAGTGCCAAAATAATGCCATTCGCAGAGCCACAATTTGATTCAAACCACATCTAAAGATTTCCATGGAAAACATCACCTCTGCCATCCCGATCCTCCGGGCAAAAACACTGCCTCCTATTTTTTTCCAGCAGGTAGTGTGGCAGCCCTGCAATTGGATTAAACGGCTTTTTTTGACGCTAAATATTCTCGTGCTCGCGGGCTGCGCGACAACTGCCACACACCTGAGTTTAAAGATTAACGAGGGGTTGCCTGAATTGATTCCTGTGCGGGATTTCGTGGCAAATCGGGGCAGCAATTTCGGCTATCAAATTTCGCCAGACGGAAAGAAACTGGCGTGGGTTGCCGTCAAGGGCATTTCCTTGCATTTCTTCATCAAAGACCTAGTTCAAAACGAGATACGCACCCTTCCGGCGGGCAATTTTTACGGCGAATTTGAATGGGCGCAAGACAGCCGCCGACTTATTTTTTCAATCCAACAGGGCGATGAAAATTTTGCCTACGTCACATTGGATACCGAACAGTCAGATGAAAAGCCACAGTGGGAGCTAATTTCGCCATGGGGCGGCGTGAAGGCGCAATTTGCACGCCCCATCATAAACGACCCAGAACATGTATTGATTGCCCACAACCAGCGCGACAAAACAGTTTTCGACCTGTACAAAGTCAATATCAACACCAAAGAAAAAATACTGGTCGCAGAAAATCCTGGCAATGTGACCCAATGGCTGACTTCGCCGCAAGGCGAGTTGGAGGGACGCATCGTCAAACAGGAAAACGCATTTGCACTCGAACTGCGCCAGCGGGATTCGAGCTACAAACTGGTTTATCAATGGGCGTGGGACGATGATGTTCAAGTCGTCAGCATCGTTGAAAATAGCAGCCGAATTTATCTGCTCACGAACAAGGGCCGGGACAAAAAAGTATTGATCGAACTGGCGCACGCATCTGGCGAGGAGAAACTTGTTTTTGGCGATCCGGTCGTGGACATCTCGTACATTTATTCGCACCCGCTCACCGGCAAACCACTGGTAGCCTTTACTGAACATGGCTACCCCACTGCGACGATGCTGGAACCCTCCCTGCGCAATCCCTTGAGTTCTTTGCGCGACAACACGCTGGCAGGCTTCGCCATTGATGGCAGTGACTCGCAATTCCATAACCTGGTGATTGCCGCTTACTCCGACAAAGGCCGTGCATGGTATCTCTACAATGTTGAACACGACCAACTTGAAAAGCTTGGAGCCAGCGCCAGCCTAGAGTACACAGACTTGCTCGCTGATATGCAGCCCATCGAATTCGCCAGCAGGGATAACCTGAGGTTGCACGGTTACTTGACCCTGCCCAAAGGTGTGCCGCCGCAGCACTTGCCTATGGTGTTGTGGGTACACGGCGGGCCTTGGTGGCGCGATACTTGGGGCTACAACGGTGAAGTTCAATTCTTCGCCAACCGTGGCTACGCGGTGCTGCAAATCAATTATCGCGGCTCGGCCGGTTACGGGCGCCACTTTCAGGAACTGGCCATCGGCGAATTCGCGGGCAAGATGCAAAACGACCTGTTGGATGGCGTGCAATGGGCGATTGATAAAGGCATCGCCGATCCCGGCAAGATCGCCATCGCCGGGGGCAGCTACGGCGGTTATGCAACCTTGGTGGGATTGAGCTTCACCCCGGAAACATTCGCCTGCGGCATCGACATTTTCGGCCCGAGCGATCTGGCAAAAATGATCGCAGATTTTCCGCCATACTGGAAATTCGAAATGGATCGCTGGCATCAATATGTAGGAGACCCGGGCAAACCGGCAGATCGCTTGCTCATGCAAGAAAAATCTCCACTGTTCAAAGCGGACAACATCACCAAGCCGCTAATGATTATCCAGGGAGGCAACGATGTGAGGGTACGCCCCGGGCAAAGTATCGAACTGGCGACCAAGCTAAAGCAGCAGCACAAACAGGTCGACTTCTGGCTGATCCCGGAGGCTGGGCACGGCATTACACGCTGGCCTCTGCGCTTGAAACAGTTCAGGAAATCAGAAGACTTTCTGGCGGATTGTCTGGGCGGCAGGAGCAGTAATTTCGATTTCTACCAGCTTGGCTCATGGCTTTTCTAGCTGCCCATTTTCATTTATTCATGCATGAAAACAAGAGGCGTTTTGTATGCTCATTCGCCTTCGCCTTGATTTTGCATATAGCCCTGCTGGCCCAAATTAACATGCAAAAAGTTGCGCCCCCGCGCGCAATCAACAAGGCTTAACGGTTAGCCTCGCACCATCGCCTTCGACTCGGCAAGAAAAAATACATCCAGCCCATGCAGCGCAAAAAAATGACTCCCGCAATATGTCCCAACCTATCGAGAACTCCAATTTAGCAGATGCAACTGAAGCAAGCTCTCATCTCGACATGAGCCACCTGCACGCTCAAGCAAGGGAGTATGCCAACAAAGAATTGAGCTCCCTTGAAAGCACATCACTCCTGCATGGCGACTATTACGGCACTTACACCGGAAGCGACAATGGCACTTTTTTCTTCCATCTGGATAGCGTCGGTCATGCGTCCGGTACAGGACAATCCGATAGACTTGGCATCAGTTTTATGATCACAGGCAGCGCAACATCTAACGGCATACTTCAAATGACCGGAGACGGAAAAGCTGGCGATGCTCGGTTTACCGGGCAACTAAACATTAAAACCGGGAATGTTTCCGGCTCTTGGTTCGTAGAGAGCATCGGGAGCGGCTTATTTTCAGGGCAACATGAATAACAACAAATCAGTTTGAACATAGGACTACGACATGCCACAACTTGCCACACAGCAACTTGATTCCATCCATTCGATGCTAGCCGCCGGACACCGCAACCTACGTATCGAGCGGCATAGTTTGGTGTTATGGGGCATCAGTTGCGGGATGCTGCTCCTGTTTCGGGACGATATTTTCACTGCCGAACAATTGCCCACCTTAGCGCAGCAAGCCGTTGCATGGCTTATTCTACTTGCTCTCACCATCTCAGGTGTCGCCTTGATCGACTGGCATCTCACGCAACATGTAAAGCAAGCGCGCGACGAAACGTGGTCGTTTATCCATCGTCAAATTGTCAAGATAGTGTGGTTGCTGATGTCGGTCGGCGCGTTGCTGACTTTTGCCACATTTTTCTACGGCGGAGGCCATCTGCTGCTGGCAGCATGGGTCGTGCTGTGCGGAATCGGCTTGTATGTGCATGGTTTATTTTCCGAACAACTGCTGGAGTGGATAGGCGCGCTCATTATCGCCATCGGTATTGGCATGCTGGGTTTGCGCCTGAATTACCCGGAACAAAAGTGGCTTGCCTCATCGACTTTGGGCTTGGGCTTGCCGCTGCTTGCGCTCATGCTGGATCACGGACGGGTGCGCGCTGCAAAGGTGCGGCTGTTACAATCTGCGGGCTGGTTGCTGTGCGTGTTGATTACGCCGCTGCTAGCACACAATTTTAGGCTCTCTGAACCGTCGCCTGATGCACCTGTCGTCTCGCTTGAAGTGTTTCGCCAGCGGCCCGATGCACGGCAAGCTGTTTCGTTTCCTGCCGGGACGACTATTCCCGTCAAAGTCGAAGTCTCCGGCAACCTGTTTCGTCCAGGCGACACCGTGGCGTTCCCGCTGGTGTTGAACGAGCCGTTGCTGATCATGATGAACGATAGAAAACTTACCGGCGATATGCGCTCACCCGAGGGGAGCTGGACGAGATGGCAAGATTCGCTCCAGATCACCATCCCGCTGATCCAGGCTGAGTATGACCTGCGGAACGGTGCCGAGATACGTGGCAGCCTGGTCGTTACGACCAAAGACAATTTTTCACATTGATAGGAAGTTACATGGAAGCACTCGATCCTCTCCTACACCAAGCGCTGCGCACCCAGCTCGCCGCTTTTCTGGCGGGCGCTGGCGAAGCAACCTTCGCCGAGCTCAAGCGGCAATTGGATGTCTCCGATGGCAACCTTGATTCACACTTGAAGAAATTAATTTCCGCCGATTACATTAAAGTCCGCAAAGACGATAGCACCGGACGCATTCAAACCTGCTATGCCCTGACAAAAATGGGTCGCGCCGCTTTGCAAAGCTATATTCTTGCATTGCAGAAATTACTGCCTCTGGACAGCTCCGCACAGCTCGTTCCACCTAAACGCCACAGCACCAAGTTGCACTCGGCATAAATGCTAACCGCATTGCCGTATCCAACCGGACAGATGCTGGAGCGCTTTGCTTTCAAGCTGTGCCGTATTTCGCACATGACAGCACAGGAATATTTGGCATCCCCCCCACCTGCCCTTAACTCGGCATTCCTCTATGACCCAGCGCCCGCCGCAACTCGCGCGCAACATCATGAATAAGCGAGGTTACAGAATTCTGCTGGTAGTGAGTTCGAATATTTCTGACAGCGGCATCTTAAAATATCCGTGTCACAAAATCAGCGGGCGTACAAATCGGGTATGTGGCGGCTAGGGTTAGCAAATCAATATCTCCCGTCACCAGACAATCGGCCTCGCTCGCCAACAAAGTTGCCAACACCATATTGTCTTTTGCATCGCGAGGTACGTGGGCTTGAACTCCGTGTATATCGATAATCTCTGCTTCGAATCGCAACAGAGTCAAATATCGGATGATCGTATCTTCGTCCCAGCCTACGCGTTTGCGAATTTTCGGATAACTCAACACCGCGCCGACCTCATCCAGCATGGGTTCAGACAGCACCAAGTGAAAATGCCCCGCGCGCCATGCGGCAAGTACCTGACCGGGCATGCTTTTAGGCAGCATCAACCCGGAAATAAATACGTTGGTATCGACGACCGCCCGCACTTAGCGCTTCCTGACCTGCTTGATGGCGGCATCGATTTCTTGCTGCACAATTTTTTCATCCACGCCTTGGTAGGCAGTGGCAAGCTCATCCGTTAATCGGTTGAATTCTTTTTTCATCAGACGAATCTTGTCGAACAGCGCAACGTCCACCATTGCGGCAACGGGTTTGCCGCCTTTGGTGATGACGATCTGATCGTGTCCGTATTGAATCCCGTTTAGCAGCTCTCCCAGATTTTGGCGAACCGTCATTGCTGTGGCTTCTTTAATCATGGCAATTTCTCCGACTGATGTAATTGGGTCAATTATAGCAGTTTTCAAAAAGAGACATCGAAGACAAAAGCTGAATTTCTCATGTATTACAAGGGTGACTTAACACCCCGAAAACCCGTAAAATGCGCACCTTCGCAAATTATGCAGGTTTTTAGTACATGCTCACTTTTGGTTCCGACATAACGCCCGCAAGCGGGCATGAGTCTTCGCCGAAACTTGGCCCCAAGCCAAGTTTTCAGCAAGTCATCCTGACGCTACAAAACTTCTGGGACAAGCAGGGCTGCGCCCTGCTGCAACCCTACGACATCGAGATGGGCGCGGGCACGTTCCATACTGCAACCTTCCTGCGCGCCATCGGCCCCGAGCATTGGCGTGCCGCTTACGTGCAGCCTTCGCGCCGCCCCAAGGACGGGCGTTACGGCGAGAACCCCAACCGCTTGCAGCATTACTACCAATTTCAGGTGGCGTTAAAACCTTCGCCCGACAACATTCAGGAACTGTATCTCAACAGCCTGCGCGCCTTGGGTATTAACACGCGCGAACACGACATTCGCTTCGTCGAGGACGATTGGGAGTCCCCTACTCTGGGCGCATGGGGCTTGGGTTGGGAGGTGTGGCTGGACGGCATGGAAGTCACCCAGTTCACCTATTTCCAGGAAGTCGGTTCGCTGGTATGCAAGCCGGTGCTGGGCGAGATCACTTACGGGCTGGAGCGTCTGGCGATGTATCTGCAAGGCGTCGAAAACGTCTACGATCTGGTGTGGGCAAAGAACGGCGACACGGTCATCACCTACGGCGACGTGTACCACCAGAACGAAGTGGAACAATCTAGATACAACTTCGAGCATTCCAACATCGAAATGCTGTTCCGTCATTTCAACGAATATGAAAGCGAAGCCAAACGCCTGATCGAAACCGACTTGGTATTGCCCGGTTTCGAGATGGTGATGAAGTGCTCGCACAGCTTCAATCTGCTGGATGCGCGCGGTGCGATTTCGGTGACTGAGCGCGCCGGTTACATCGGCAGGGTGCGCACGTTATCGCGCGCCGTGGCACAGGCGTATTACGATTCGCGAGAAAAACTCGGCTTCCCGATGCTCAAGAACGGGGAGAAAAAATAATGAAACAAACCCTATTGATCGAACTGCTCACCGAAGAGCTGCCGCCGAAGGCGCTGGAAAAACTTTCCACCACTTTCGCTGACGAGGTATTCGGCGCACTGAAAGAACAGGCACTGGCGGGTGAAGACAGCGAATGCACACCTTATGCGACGCCGCGACGCCTGGCGCTGACCATCACCAATGTCGCCTCTTTGCAGGCCGATCGCATAATCGAACGCAAAGGTCCTGCCGTGAATGCGGGACTGGATGCGGAAGGCAAGCCATCCAAAGCGCTGGAAGGTTTCATGCGCTCCGCCAGCGTGACCTTTGAGCAATTAGTACGCGTCAGCGACGGCAAGGCAGAATATTTCGCCGCCAAGATAGAACAAAAAGGCAAATCATTGGATGACTGCCTGACGGACATCGTCGTGCAAGCCCTGAAAAAACTTCCGGTTCCGAAACTCATGCGCTGGGGCGACTCCGACCACCAGTTCGTGCGTCCGGTGCATGCCTTGACGGTATTGCACGGTAGCCGCGTCATTCTGGTCGAGGCGTTCGGTTTGCACAGCGGTAATGTCACCAGCGGGCATCGCTTCCTCGTCGCCGAGCCGGTCACCATCGCGCAGGCCGACAGCTACGAGACCGAGCTGGAAAACGAAGGGCTGGTAATTGCGAGTTTCGCAAAACGCCGCGAGATGATCGCAGTGAAGCTCGACAAACATGCCGAGTCGCTCAACGCAATCTGGATCGGCCACGCGAATTTCGATCTGAAAAAACTGCTCAGCATGTCCAACGAAGACCGCAGCGTGCTGAGCTCGCTGCTGGACGAAGTGACTGCGCTGGTGGAATGGCCCGAAGTATATGTCGGCGAGTTCGAGTCGGAATACCTCGAAGTGCCGCAGGAGTGCCTGATCCTCACCATGCAGCAAAACCAGAAATATTTTCCATTGCTGGACAGCAACGGCAAGCTGCTAAACAAATTCCTCATCGTCTCCAACATGCAGGTGAGTGACCCGCATCACATCATCGAAGGCAACCAGCGCGTGGTACGTCCGCGTTTGGCCGACGCGCGTTTTTTCTACAATCAGGATCGCAAGCAAAAACTGGAATCGCGTGTCGAAAAGCTGGGCCACGTGGTCTACCACAACAAGCTGGGATCGCAATTGCAGCGCGTAGAACGCATCACGACTCTCGCCGGCGGTATCGCGCACCTGCTCAGCGCGGACAAAGGGGATGCGGAACTGGCCGCGCGTCTTTGCAAGACCGATCTGATCACCGACATGGTGGGCGAATTTCCGGAATTGCAAGGCGTGATGGGGCATTACTACGCACTGCACGATGGCGAAAAAGCAGAAGTCGCGGAAGCGATCGAAGCACATTACCACCCACGTTTCGCCGGAGACAGCTTGCCGCAAAGCAAGCTCGCCTGCGCGGTGGCTTTGGCAGACAAGCTGGAGACCTTGCTGGGCATCTACGGCATCGGGCAAGTGCCGACAGGTGACAAAGACCCGTTCGGCTTGCGTCGCCATGCGCTCGGCGTATTGCGCATCCTGATCGAGACCCCGCTCGACCTGCCCTTGCCGCTGCTGCTCAAAATCGCGGCGGAGAACTTCCCCTCAGGCATGCTGAGCGTCACCGTGGCTAAAGATGTTGAAGGCTTCATGCTGGATCGGCTGCGCGGCTATTTGCGCGACCGCAACTTTGAGGCATCGCACATCGAAGCCGTGCTGTATACGGTGGGCGGGCGTCTGCATGAAGCCCTGCCACGCCTTCACGGTGTACGCACCTTTGCGGCGCTGTCCGTATCCAAAGATCTCGCTGCCGCCAACAAACGCGTACAAAACATCATCCGCAAAAATCAGGAAGAACTCGGTGCCGCGATGAGCAATGCGAAAATCGACACCAAGCTGATGACCGACGAAGCCGAACGCAACCTGTATGCGGCCATGCAGGACATCACCCCTTTCGCACAGCGCTATTTTGATCGCGGCGAATACGGCCAGAATCTGAAAGCGCTGGTGACGCTCAAACCGTTCATCGACGACTTCTTCGATCAGGTGATGGTCATGGCGGAAGATAAAGCCGTACGCATGAACCGCGCCGCGCTGTTGCAGCAATTGGGCGGGCTGATGAATCAGGTGGCGGATATTTCAAAGTTGGCAGCTTAAATGCAGTCGTTAGTCGGTAGTCGCTAGTTTTGAGTTAAAACCTGCGCCCCCCAACTAACGACTACCCACTAACGACTAACGACTGCTTTTATGAAACTCATCATCCTCGACCGCGACGGCGTCATCAATTTCGACTCCGATCAATTCATCAAAAATCCGGAAGAATGGAAGCCCATTCCGGGCAGCTTGGAAGCCATCGCGCGCTTATGCCAGGCGGGTTATCGTGTGGTGGTTGCCACCAACCAGTCCGGCATCGGTCGCGGCCTATTCGATATGTCTACGCTGAATGCAATTCACGACAAGATGCACAAAGCCTGCGCCTTGCTGGGCGGACGCATCGATGCGGTGTTCTTTTGCCCGCACACTGCCGAAGCGAACTGCCACTGCCGCAAGCCCAAGAGCGGCATGATCGAAGAGATCGCCGAACGCTACAACATCGAACTCAAAGGCGTTGCCGCAGTGGGCGACTCTTTGCGCGATTTAGAGGCCGCCGCACGCCTAGGTGCGCAGCCATTCCTCGTGCTCACTGGAAAGGGAACAAAGACCCAAGCCAAGGGCGGCCTGCCCGATGGCACGCTGACCTTCCCTGATCTGGCGGCAGCCGTCACCCACATTCTTTCCTGACATGGTCTTCGTCCGCTCGCTGATATTTCTGTTGCTGCAACTGATCTGGACGCCGATATACGCGACGTTTTCGCTGTTCACTTTTCCGTTCGATGCGCTCACGCGTTATCGCATCATTTCCGGTTTGGCCTACAGCATGATGTGGCTGCTGCGCGTGGTATGCGGCATCCGCATGGAAGTGCGCGGCAAAGAAAACATTCCGCAGGAGCCCTGCATCATACTGTGCAAACATCAATCGGCATGGGAGACCTTCGCGTTGCAGACCGTATTCCCGCCACAGGTGTGGGTGCTCAAACGCGAGCTATTGTTCCTGCCCTTCTTCGGCTGGGGCTTGGCGCTCACCAGCCCCATCGCGATCAATCGCAGCAAAGGCAAAGAAGCGATGAAACAATTGCGGGAGCAAGGCAAGCAACGCCTCGCAGCCGGTTTTTGCGTGGTCGTATTCCCCGAAGGCACGCGCATGCCTTACGGCAAGCGCGGAAAATACAAGATCGGCGGCGCAATGCTGGGCGAATCCAGCGGCGCTCTGGTCGTTCCCGTGGCACACAATGCCGGAAAATTCTGGGGGCGCCAATCCTTCCTCAAATATCCCGGCACCGTCATCATGAGCATCGGCAAGCCGATCAACCCGAAGGGGCTCAAGGCTGACGAGATCAACCGTCAGGTGGAAGATTGGATCGAAACTGAAATAGGAAAATTGAACTAGGATTACCCGCCGGAAGCGGCCTTCCTGTTGGAGCCAGCTTGCTGGCCCCAACAAAAAACCGCCCTACACCCAGTACACCGTCCGCGTCATCACCACAGACATTCCGCGCATCGCCAGTTTCACCGGCAACGGCAATTCTTCACCGCCGAGCTCAATCGCCATATCGGCATGGCTGACTTCATCCACATACATCTGCTGCACCACGGCACGGCTTTTTACATCTTGCGCGGGGAGACTGTCGAGATGGCTTTGCAAGTGGGCACCAACCTGTCGCTCCGTCTCCGCCAGAAAGCCCAAGTTCCATTTGTCGCCCAGCAAACCGGCCACCGCCCCGAGCGCCAACGAACCCGTGTACCAAAGCGGATTCAGCACACTCAGATGACTGCCCAACTCATCCACACGCTTCGATGTCCACGCCAAATGCTCGGTTTCTTCCCAGGCAGCCTGCTTTAATTTCTCCTGCACCAGGGGATCGCGCGCAGTGAGCGCCTGCCCCTGATACAAAGCCTGGGCGCATATTTCACCCGTGTGGTTAATGCGCATCAGTGCCGCAGCATGTTTCTTTTCAGCCTCATCCATCGAGGCCTCTTCCAACCGCACATCGGGATAGGGTCGCGCCGTCGGCGCTTTGGCCAGCAACGTGCGCAATC
The DNA here is from genome assembly GCA_009773615.1 of Gallionellaceae bacterium. Classification (GTDB taxonomy): domain Bacteria; phylum Pseudomonadota; class Gammaproteobacteria; order Burkholderiales; family Gallionellaceae; genus PALSA-1006. The sequence goes on along the minus strand of WSYA01000002.1, from coordinate 39,487 downwards.
CTTTATCGAATTCGACGATCAAACCTTCCAAATTCAGCACAATCATCTCCCAACAACATAAACATCTGCATTTTGTAGCTCATCATGCATCCTGTCCGGTGCCAGATCGAGCCCACCCGGCCACGTCACTGCGCCGTGCTCTATATAGACCGCGTTGAATGTTTCCACATTGCGCAACATCTTGAACACACCGCAATCCTGTTCTAAAAATCGAGCCAAATCGACGATGCCATCCGTGCCGTCTTCAAACTGCACATAAAACCTGAACGCGGCTAGCGCCTCTACTTTGCATACTCGCCAAGGAACCTGTGTTGTTATTCCAGTGGCGCTATTTTGTTGGGCGTTTGTAATTTTTCGCATAGATTCCAATCCTCCATCAATTCTTCTCTGTGTTGCATCGCCCATTCCTTAACCAGAATAGCAGCACCACGCGGTAGCTTACCTTTAGTAACTTCCAGCGTTTGAATATTCACTACGGCCTCGATGCCCGCATACTCTGCATGAAAATGAGGGGGCGCGTGCTCGTCCCAGTACATCTTAATCATGATCCCATAGAAAATTGAGATAGTAGGCATATTGCCCCCCAAAAAAATAGAATCACAACGGATGTGCAATGTAGAGAATTACAAACCGACCGTCAAATAAAACGGGCACCCGAAGGTGCCCGTTTTAACTTCCGATTGCCTACCCCCGCAAGGAGGGCGTTCAATTAGAAAGAGTGAATCACACCCAAACCAGTTGCAGATTGCGTAGAACCGGCATTAGTACCGAATGTGGTGCCCGTGCTAAAGCCGTATGCGCCAGCCGTATCATTCTTGAGAGATGTGTAAGCAGCAAACAATTCTGTACGTTTAGACAAATTCATACCATAACGCAAAGATACTTGGTTTGCACCAGTCGCTGATGTAGCTGTATTACCAGCCTTGGCATAGCTAAGTGCAATCGTGCTTGCTCCCAGCTTGTACGAACCAACCAACTCAGAGTTAGACTGATTATAGCTAGCAGTAGCGGATGTATTCACTTTGATGCTTTCTACTGTCGCGCCAATCCAGAAATCGCCGAGGGAGTAACGGGCAACCAAACGCGCTGCACTGTCAGTAGTTGCTTTAACGGAAGCATCCGGACGGTTTTCAAAAGCAGCCGACACGTAGATGCCACTATCATGGTCATCATAAGTAGCAGACAGAGATGTTTGGCTCTTGTTAGAACCCTGCGTTGTCGCAGCACCTGCTGAAGTACCTTCATCCGGGCTGTAAGAAACGTTCACCTTCACGCCACCCAATGATGGAGACCAGTATTGAACAACATTGCTTTTGCGTGTGATGTAGCTTGCTGCTGTACCGCCTGCGCGACCAATCAAGTTAACTGCACTGAACACTGTAGTGTTGTCGAACAGTTCAATCTTGTTGTGTGCCAGTTTAAATGGGGTGTCCCACATACCCATCATTACCGTGCCGAAGCCGGCGTCGATACCCACACCTGTGTTACGAGTGCCGTTACCTGCACCGTTACCGGCATTGCCATCGGCATCGATTTGCACTTCGTATTGAAACCAAGCCTTCATACCGTCGCCCAAATCTTCGCTACCCTTCACGCCAAAACGGGAAGCATTGGTTTGCACACGCATAGCTTGGCTAAGAGTCGACTTGTCATTGGAAACAGACTCTATGTTCAAAATTGCCTTGCCGTACACAGTCATGTTTGCATTGTCGGCGAACGCTGGCGCGGAAACGATTGCAGCGATAGCCAAAGCGATAATTTTCTTTTGCATCTTTATAAACTCCTTAAAAACGTTAATGTTGGTTTCATCGGCTCGCAGCCCACGGAATCAAAATCCCCTCGAGTGAGAATTCGGGGTGAATTATGCCAATAAAAAATTCCAAACCGGGCTTGTAACAAAAATTTCACGCAAACGTCTCAATTGCGCAACAACGCTGCGCATAGTCATCATTTTGTAATGAATCTGTGCTAAAGAAAAAATCAGATGGGGGTAAAAACGCGAGCCAGTTCGATGCCGGGATCGTCAGCGCGCATGAACGCCTCACCCACGAGGAAACTGCTTACTTGCCGGTCGCGCATCATTTTCACATCGTCGCTGGTAAAGATGCCGCTCTCGGTGACGACAATGCGGTCGCTCGGGATACGCGGCAGCAGACCCAGCGTTGTTTGCAACGTTACCTCGAAAGTGCGCAGGTTGCGGTTGTTGATGCCGATCAGCGGAGTGGTCAATTGCAGCGCGACATCCAACTCCTCGCCGTCATGCACCTCGACCAGAACCGCCATACCAAGCTGATGTGCCAGCGCCTCGAATGCCTGCATCTGTTTGAGCGTCAGCGCAGCCGCGATGAGCAAGATGGCATCCGCCCCCATCGCCCTTGCCTGATAGATTTGGTATTCGTCCACCATGAAATCTTTGCGCAGCACGGGCAGCTCGCATGCCGCGCGCGCCTGCTTCAGGTATTGCTCACTGCCCTGAAAAAATTGCTCGTCGGTCAACACCGATAAACATGCCGCACCGTGTTGCGCATAGCTGAGCGCGATCTGCGCCGGACGAAAATCGGCACGGATCACGCCTTTGCTCGGGCTGGCTTTCTTGATTTCGGCAATAACGGCAGATTGTCCTGCCACAATTTTTTGACGAATCGCACCGACAAAGCCCCGAACGGGTGCCGCCCGTTCTGCCTCGGTACGCAATTGCGGCAGTGGCTTGACGATTTTTGCGGCGGCGACTTCTTGTGCTTTGACCGCAAGGATTTTTTTCAGAATGTCGGACATAGTTAATGGCGGTTCGATACATTTTTCGTTCACCCAAAGGCGGATGAACGAAAAACACTCACCGCGAACGGGAGGTTGAATAAGGTGCGCATTCTATCGCAAGCGGGATGCTAAAATGCGCGCTACTCGCAACACTGGAATCATCATGGAAGATATCAAGCAATACATGAAATCCGTCGGGCAGCAAGCCCGCGCCGCATCGCGCGTGATGGCGCAAGCCGATACGTCCATAAAAAACTATGCGCTTAACGCCATCGCGGATGCCATCCTGCTGGACAGCGCGAAACTCATCGCAGCCAATGAGAAAGATGTAGACGCCGCGAAAGCCAACGGGTTGGACGCCGCATCGGTGGACAGGCTCACGCTTACCGGAAAAGCCGTGAACGGCATGGCCGAAGGCTTACGCCAGATCGCCGCCCTGCCCGACCCCATCGGTGAGATCAGCGACATGAAATACCGGCCTTCCGGCATTCAAGTCGGCAAAATGCGCGTGCCGCTCGGAGTCATCGGCATCATCTACGAATCGCGCCCCAACGTGACGGCGGACGCCGCAGGTTTGTGCTTAAAATCCGGCAATGCGGCAATTCTGCGCGGCGGCTCCGAAGCCATCCATTCCAACCAAGCCATCGCGGCTTGCGTTCACGCGGGGCTCAAGGCTGCGGGCTTGCCTGAAACAGCAGTGCAGGTAGTCAACACCACCGACCGCGCCGCCGTGGGCGAACTCATCACCATGAAAGAATATGTGGACGTGATCGTGCCGCGCGGCGGCAAGGGTTTGATCGCACGCATTTCGGACGAAGCCAAGGTGCCGGTCATCAAGCATCTGGACGGCATCTGCCATGTGTACATCGACGACGAGGCCAATCTTGAAAAAGCCATCCTCATCGCCGACAACGCCAAGACGCATCGCTATGGCGTGTGCAACGCGATGGAGACTTTGCTGGTCAACGCGAGTGTCGCGATGAGAGTGCTGCCGCTACTGTGCGACATCTATCGCGAAAAGGGCGTGGAATTGCGCGGTGATGATGCATCGCGCAAACTGGTCACGCAGATGAAAGCGGCCACCGAAGAAGACTGGCGCACCGAATATCTCGCGCCCATCCTGAGCATCCGCGTGGTCGCCGACCTCGACGAAGCCATCGCGCACATCAACACCTACAGCTCGCAGCACACCGACAGCATCGTGACCGAGAACTACACCAAGGCGATGCGCTTTCTGCGCGAAGTGGATTCGGCCAGCGTGATGGTGAACGCCTCGACGCGTTTTGCCGACGGCTTCGAGTACGGCTTGGGCGCGGAGATCGGCATCTCCACCGACAAGATTCATGCGCGCGGCCCGGTCGGTCTGGAAGGATTAACGTCGCAGAAATATATTGTATTGGGTAGCGGGCAAATCAGGGTTTAGCAGCTTTCGTAGGATGGGTTGAGCATAGCGATACCCATCAATTTTTCGCAGCATTCATGTTGGGTATCGCTACGCTCGACCCAACCTACAACTGGAGTGAATATGAGCCAAACCATCGAAATTAAAGTGCCGGACATCGGCGGATTCAAAGGCGTTGCAGTCATCGAGATCGCCGTCAAACCCGGCGATAAAGTCGAGCAAGAGCAAACGCTGCTTTCGCTGGAAACCGACAAGGCCACGATGGAAATACCCTCCCCTGCCGCAGGCGTGGTGAAGGAACTGAAAGTTAAAGTTGGCGATAAGGTGAGCGAAGGCTCGGTGATCCTGCTGCTGGAAAGCAGCGCAGCTGCGCCTGCTCCGGTTGCCAGTGCGCCCGCAACGCAGGCGGCTCCCGCTGCAGCACCTCAAGTCGCAGCGGCACCCGCAGTCAACCTCGTCAAAGGTGACCTTCACGCCGAAGTCGTCGTACTCGGCGCAGGCCCCGGCGGATACACCGCCGCATTCCGCGCGGCCGACCTCGGCAAGCAAGTGGTGTTGATCGAAAAGCACGCCTCGCTCGGCGGCGTGTGCCTCAACGTCGGCTGCATCCCGTCCAAAGCGCTGCTGCATGTCGCCAAGGTCATCACCGAAGCCGACGAGGTGTCGCATCACGGCGTGACCTTTGCCAAGCCGAAGATCGACATCGACGCCATCCGCACCTGGAAAGAAAGCGTCATCAACAAACTCACCGGCGGACTCGCCGCACTCGCCAAACAGCGCAAGGTGCAGGTGGTGCGCGGTACGGCGAAATTCACCTCGCCCAATAGCCTCGCCGTACAGACCGCCGAGGGCGAGAAAATCGTCACCTTCGACAATGCCATCGTCGCCGCAGGCTCCAGCGTGGCGCGCATCCCCGGCTTCCCTTACGACGACCCGCGCATCATCGACTCCACCGGTGCGCTAGCACTGCAAGATGTACCGAAGCGCATGCTCATCATCGGCGGCGGCATCATCGGCCTGGAAATGGCGACCGTATACGACGCGCTCGGCTCCAAGATTTCCGTGGTCGAACTCGCCGATGGGCTCATCCCCGGTGCGGACAAAGATTTAGTCAGGCCGCTGCACAAGCGCATCGAAAAACGCTATGAAGCGATTTACCTGAAAACCAAAGTCACCAAGATCGAAGCGCTGAAGACCGGATTGAAAGTCACCTTCGAAGGCGAACAAGCCCCCGAGCCGCAACTCTACGACCGCGTGCTGATGGCCGTGGGTCGCCGTCCGAACGGGCGCGAGATTGCCGCCGAGGCCGCAGGGCTCGTTGTCAATGAGCGCGGCTTCATTCCGGTGGACAAGCAGATGCGCACCAACGTGCCGCACATCTTCGCCATCGGCGACATCGTGGGCGACCCGATGCTGGCGCACAAGGCCGTGCATGAAGGCAAAGTCGCGGCGGAAAATATCGCCGGGCACAAAGCGTTCTTCGAGCCGCTGACCATTCCTTCCGTCGCCTACACCGACCCGGAAATCTCGTGGATGGGGCTCACCGAAACACAGGCCAAAGCGCAAAACATCGAATATGAAAAGGCTTCGTTCCCGTGGGCAGCCTCCGGTCGCGCGCTCTCCATCGCACGCGAAGAAGGCGCAACCAAAGTGCTGCTCGACCCGAAGACGCGCCGCATCCTCGGCATGGGCATCGTCGGCGTGAATGCGGGCGAGCTGATCGCCGAAGGCGTGCTGGCACTAGAGATGGGCGCGGACATGGAAGACGTCGGCCTCAGCATTCACCCGCACCCGACGCTGTCGGAGACATTGTGCTTCGCTGCCGAGATGGCGGAAGGCACGATCACCGACCTGATGGCTCCAAAGAAAAGGCATTAATTAAAGCCATAGGTCGGGTTAGCCCATCGGGCGTAACCCGACCTAAAAGTGACCGCGACAAATGTCGGGTAGCTTTGCATAGCCATCTGACTAAGCCGTCAAAAAACGAAGGCCAAGTCATTGGTTAACGCTACGCTAACCCACCTACATCCATGGACACCCTCACCCACTTCTTCAGCGACGACCTCAGCCTCTGGGGTCTGTTCCTCTCCAGCCTGCTCGGTGCCACACTGTTGCCGGGCGGCTCGGAGTTGGTGCTGATCGGCGTATTAAAACTCCATCCCGAATTGTTCTGGCCCGCGCTGTTACTCGGCACACTCGGCAACACGCTGGGCGGAATGATCTCGTTCGGCATGGGCTGGATGCTGCCGATGACGCAGCAGCTCAATCATGTGGAGAAAGTACGGCGTTATGGCACGCCCGCCTTGCTGCTTGCATGGGCGCCGCTCATCGGCGATGCGCTGTGTGTCGCGGCGGGATGGCTGCGGCTGAATCCTCTCTACGCGGCGCTGTTCATGATGATTGGAAAATTCGCGCGCTATGCGGTCGTGGCATTCGCAGTGCAATAGACATCACATAAAATCCACTTGCGTGAACACGACCCACAATCCGATCACAACCACGCACAACGCAACCACACCGCCCGATACAAGCAACAACCAGAACAACCATTGCGGTAAAAAATTCGGTTTGAGTTTTGATAGATTAGGCAGCATCATTTTTGCAGCATCCCCAATCCCCAAGCCACACCGAACCCTGTCACCTCGCTAGCTACAGCCCCCAACCCCCCTTCGCAACGGCTGGCGGAAAGATCGACGTGCAGCCACGGCACGTCTTTTTCGACGAAGCGTTTTAAGAAGCGCGTAGCGAGAATATGGTCGGCATCGCCGTCCAGCGTGCATTGTTTGATGTCGGCCACTTTGGAGTCGAGTGCGGGCTCGTAATCTTCATCCTGCGGAAAAGTACATAGACGCTCGCCGCTTTGTTTTCCTATGCTCACGGCAAACTGCGCCAACTCGTCACTAGTGGCGAAAACGCCGCTGTAACGCGCACCCAGCGCCGTCGCCATGCTGCCGGTGAGCGTGGCGAAGTCGATCATCAAGTCCGGTTTCGCGCGCGAGGCCAGCGTGAGCGTATCCGCCAACACCATCCTCCCCTCCGCATCGGTATGGATCACCTCGATGGTCGTACCGTTCAACGCGGTGACGATGTCGTTTTGCTTGTAGGCTTTGGGGCTGATGTGGTTCTGCGCCAGCGCTAACCAGCAGTCGATATTCACGGCCTGCTTGCTCTGCGTAGCCGCTAGCAAAATACCCAGCGCGACAGCAGAGCCGTTCATGTCCTCGTGCATGTTGTGCATATAGCGCGCGGGCTTGAGGTTGTGTCCGCCGGTATCGAAGCAGATGCCCTTGCCCACCAGCGCCACAGCCTGCTTGGCCTTGGGATGTTTATACGAGAGATGCACGATGGCCGCATCGTCATCCGCGCTGCCCTGCGCCACGGCAACGAATGCGCCCGCCCCCATCTTGCGCAGTTTTTTCAAGTCGAACTCTTCGTGTGCCCATCCATGCTCTTTTGCCAACTCGCCGATACGGTTGCGATAGATGGCCGGGGTCAATTCATTCGGCGGCAACACCGTCAACGCGCGGCACAGCAGATTACCTTCCGCCTGCGCTTTGATATTTTCAAACTTACCGCCGTAGCCGATCAGCTCAATCTTCTTCAGTGCTTTGCGTTCGTCCTTCTTCTTATGTACCGGCAGCAAAGCACCGTTCACCCACGCGCCGTACACCCCCAACTCGGCAGCGCGTTGCCGCTGCGCCTCATCGCCTTGCACCACGATGGTGATCTGCTTGGGCTGTTCTTCCAGCAACAACTGCATCGCCTTGCGCACCTGCACTTGCTGCACAAACGTATCCTGTTCGAAATCCAGCATCGCCCAAGCCACCAGCGAACCTTTTTCCGCGCTGGCGCTGACGGCAGATTTCGCCAATTCGTCCACCTTCATGTCGCGGCGTTTGAGTACCGCAGCGAGCAATTCGGCGTTGGGCACATCCTTGGGCAAGGCCTTGGATTTAGGCATCAACACCAGCAAGTGCGTCGCGGTCAAGCTCTTTGGCAATACGGGAGTCAGGGTCAAATGTGCTAGCATTACGTCCTCGATAAATGATGATTTTTGTCATTATCGCTGAAAAAACATTTCACCACAGAGACACAGAGGAAACCAAGACAGCATTCTTTGCATCAACAGTGTGGTTGATATCATCTCCAACCCCCTACGTTTTTTTGTTTTGAGATTTTCTCTGTGTCTCTGTGTCTCTGTGGTTAATCGATTTTGTGGGTTATTCATGCGCAACTACCTAGACCTCATGCAACACGTGCTGGATCACGGCACCAAGAAATCCGACCGCACCGGAACCGGCACGATCAGCGTGTTCGGCCACCAGATGCGTTTCAATCTGGAAAATGGCTTTCCTCTGGTCACCACCAAAAAGTGCCATATGAAATCCATCGTGCACGAGCTGCTGTGGTTCTTGCAGGGCGACACCAACATCAAATACCTGAAAGAAAATGGCGTACGCATCTGGGATGAATGGGCGAACGAGAACGGCGACCTGGGCCCGGTGTACGGCAAGCAATGGCGCTCGTGGGCAACGGTGGACGGCCACGTGATCGACCAGATCAAGATCGCCGTCGATCAGATCAAGAACAACCCGGACTCGCGCCGCATCATCGTCTCGGCTTGGAACGTGGGCGAACTCGACCAGATGGCGCTCGCGCCCTGCCACGCTTTCTTTCAGTTTTACGTGGCGGACGGCAAGCTCTCCTGCCAGCTGTACCAGCGCAGCGCCGACATCTTCCTCGGCGTGCCGTTCAACATTGCCAGCTATGCGCTGCTCACTCTGATGATGGCACAGGTGTGCGGACTCAAAGCGGGCGATTTCGTGCACACCTTCGGCGACGCGCATCTGTACTCGAACCATATGGAGCAGACACGCGAACAGCTGTCGCGCGAACCGCGTGCGCTGCCGACCATGAAGATCAACCCGGATGTGAAAGACATCTTCGCGTTCAAATTCGAAGACTTCACGCTGGAAGGTTATGACCCGCATCCGGCAATCAAGGCAGCCGTCGCAGTATGAGTATTTCCCTTATCGTCGCGATGGCGCGCAACCGCACCATCGGCGTGAACAACACCTTACCCTGGCGCTGCTCCGAAGACCTCAAGCACTTCAAGGCACTAACCATGGGGCATCACATGATCATGGGGCGCAAGACGTTCGACTCCATCGGCAAGCCCCTGCCGGGACGCACCACGGTGGTCGTCACGCGCGATAAAAATCTTAAAATCGAAGGCTGCTTGATCGCGCATTCGTTACACGATGCAATCAAGGCGTGCGACGGGGACACTGAGATTTTTATCGTCGGCGGCGCAGACATCTACGCCCAATCTTTGCTACTCGCGGACACGCTCTACATCACTGAAATCCAGCAGGATGTGGAAGGCGATGCGCACTTCCCCGCATTCGATAAAAGCGAGTGGACAGAGACTGCACGCGAAGTACGCTCACAGGAAACACCGCAAGTTTTGAATTATCATTTCGTCACGTATCAACACCGTTAAGGAAAGCTCATGAAATATCTCAAATCAGAATTCCCCATCGCTATCGCTCTCCTCGTCCTCGGACTGGGCTTTGCGCTTGAACACGGCGCAGTCGAACACGGTGGCATGGCGCTATGGGGATTGCTGCTGGTAATCCTCGCGGCCATCATCGGCGTCGCGTTCCGCATCGCGCACCATGCCGAAGTATTGGCGGTGCGTTTTGGCGAACCGTATGGCACGCTCATCCTCACCATCGCAGCCGTATCGGTGGAAGTCGTCATCTTGGTGGTGTTGCTGATGGGCGAACCAAACCCGACGCTGGCACGCGACACCGTGTTCGCCGCCGTGATGTTCGACATCAACGGCATCTTGGGATTGGCCGCCATCGTGGGCGGAATGAAACACGGCAGCAGTAAGTACAACGTCGATTCGGGCAACTCGTTCATCGCCATGTTGTTGGTCGCCATCGGCGTTGGCATGTTCATTCCCGATTTTGTGCCTGATGATAAATGGCACATCTACTCTATCTTCTCTATCGGCATCATGGCGGTGATGTATATGGGCTTTCTACGCTTACAGACTGTAGAGCATCGCACCTTCTTCGAGTATTCGAGCGCTACGGATGAGGAGGCGCACGATGAAGCGCACAGTCCGAACAGTCTTCACGTCGGCATCATGCTGGGCGCGATCGTGCTGGTCGGCTTGCTATCGGAAGTGTTGTCAGTATTGCTGGATGCCGGACTCGCTGGTAGCAGCCTACCCAAGTCCATCCCCGCCGTCTTGGTCGCGTTGATTTCCGCCAGCCCCGAGATACTTACCGCGCTGCGTGCTGCTCAAAGCAACCGCATGCAGACCACCGTCAACATCGCGTTGGGCGCCTCACTCGCTACCGTGTTGCTCACATTGCCCGTGATCGAGGCCATCGCGCTGTTCAATGGCGAGCGCATCATCATGGCACTGACCCCGATACAAGGGGGTATGTTGTTGCTCACCTTCCTCACCGTGATGAACAACTTGCATGACGGTGAAACGAACGCCATCGAAGGTATCAGCCACTTCGTGTTGTTCGCAGCGTTCATCGCGCTGGTGGCGATGGGTTTGATCTGATCTCTATACACTTGAATACGACAGAGGCCGACCTAATGCGTCGGCCTCTATTCTTTCAAGCAATGCCTCACTCAAAACTCATATTCGATCTGCATACGAAGCGTCGTATTGGGTGCCGCATCAGTCACGCCCGCTAACCACGCCGCGTTGTATTTGATCGCCTGATGCTCCCCTAATGCCAACTTACCGAACACCGCAGGCCCCATGCGGTGATTCTGTTCAGTTGTCTTGCTCCACTGATCCCACTTGCCCATCTCGCCAAAACCTTGGATACCGATATAGAACGTCCCTCCCGCTCTATATCGCGTTTGCCACTGATATCCGATGTTCGTCACCTGCGCCACGCTATCCTCATCCGCGCCACCAAAGGCGCGTTCAAAGATGACGTTCCCATTCAATTGCAGCTTCCCGGCCGTGGATTGGAACAGCGGACCTGCTCGCAGTTCCCACGGTGCGCCGTTCGTCATCGGCGCCTCCAATTCAGTCACCCATCCGATGTCGACAGGAGACGCTTCGCCGCCGACTAGCAAGAAGCGGTTCTCCCATTCGAGGTAGGTGCTATCACCCCCTGCATTGTGCTTCTGCTTCAGGTATCCCTCGGTGAACCAATGATCTGTCACGCCATAGCCCAGACCGATGCTGGCGGCCTGTGGGCGCACTCCTGCATTCGAATTGGCAGTTCCATACTTGATATCCAACTCCAACTCACCGCGTTCGATGTGCGGCGTGTACACATAATCCGCCGGACCCGCGAAACATAAGGGCGATAGCACAAAACCCGCCAAGAACATCTGCAACCGCATTCTCTTTTTCACAACACTCTCCTCATTTTGTTTCAGGTGACTCACTCTTGGAAAGATTCTTCTATGCCGATCATTTTTCCATTGACACGAACGATAATCATTCTCATTTGCATTTGCAAGCACTTTTTGGCATGATGTAAAAAATCATCCACGGACACTCGCATGAACGAACTGGAACCGGAACACCTGAAAAGCGCTGGCTTGAAATCCACCCTACCCCGTCTCAAGGTATTGGATCTGTTCAAAAATGGGCAAGAGCGCCACATGAGCGCGGAGAATGTCTATCAGTTGTTGCGTGATAGTGGCGACAACGTCGGGCTGGCGACCGTGTATCGCGTGCTGACCCAGTTCGAACAGGCGGGGCTGTTGGTGCGCCATAACTTCGAAGGCGGAAAATCGGTGTTCGAATTGAACGAAGGCACCCATCACGATCACATCGTCTGCATGCAATGCGGCCACGTCGAAGAGTTCTACGACAGCGCCATCGAATCACGCCAAAAGAAGATCGCGGCCGATCGCGGCTTCACCATTCACGATCACTCGCTACATATCTACGGTGATTGCACCAAGACAAAGTGTCCGCACCGACGTTGATAGCCAACACGCTTCGAGGCGGAATGCCTCTTGCGCCTCTGTATAATCCCGCCACATGTCACAACTGAATCCTACCCTCGAACTACTCACCCCTGCTAAGACCGCCGCTATCGGCCGCGAGGCCATCCTGCATGGCGCGGATGCGGTGTATATCGGCGGCCCCTCATTTGGTGCGCGCGAAAAAGCGGGTAACTCCATCGCAGAGATTGCCTCTCTGGTTGAATTCGCGCATCGCTTCCACGCCAAGATATTCGTCACGCTCAACACCATCTTGCACGATACCGAGTTGGAGTCAGCACGCAATCTGGCGTGGGATTGTTACGACGCGGGGGTGGACGCACTCATCGTGCAAGACATGGGACTTCTGCAACTCGATCTGCCGCCCATAGATCTACACGCCTCCACCCAGTGCGACATCCGCACACCAGAGAAGGCACGCTTCTTAGCGGATGTCGGGTTCTCGCAACTGGTGCTGGCGCGCGAGCTCACCATCCAAGAGATCGCCAAGGTGCGCGCTGCCGTGCCGAACGACACCGTCATCGAACACTTCATCCACGGCGCGCTGTGCGTCGTCTATTCCGGCCAATGCAACATCAGCCACGCACACACGGGACGTAGTGCGAATCGCGGCGATTGCTCGCAAGCGTGTCGCCTGCCCTACACACTGGAAGACCACAAAGGCCAGATCGTCGCCTTCGATAAACATCTGCTGTCGGTGAAGGACAACAACCAGAGCGACAACCTGCGCGCCTTGATTGATGCGGGTGCGCGCAGCTTCAAGATCGAGGGGCGTTACAAGGATGTTCAATATGTGAAGAACATCACCGGCCACTATCGCCAGTTGTTCGACGAGATACTCGACGAGCGCCCGGAACTACACGCCGCCTCCAGCGGAAAAACCAAACTCCTGTTCGCCCCCGACCCCGACAAAACATTCCATCGCGGCACGACGGATTATTTTTCCAACGGCCGCAAAGCCGACATCGGCGCATTCGACACGTCCACCTTCGTCGGACTGGAACTGGGCTCAGTGACCAAGATCGGCAACAGCTGGTTTGAGATGGAAGCGAATGACGCTCTCGCCAACGGTGACGGCCTGAATTATCTGCGCAAGCGCGAAGTGCTGGGGCTGCAAGCCAATGTGGTCGAGCGCAAGGGAAAAGTTTGGCGTGTGTATCCGAACGAACCGATGCACACGTTAAACGGATTGCGCGTTGGAGTTACTATCAGCCGCAACCGCGACCACGCATGGGAGCAAGCGCTCACCAAAAAATCCGCCGCCGAACCGCCCGCGCAATACCCGGAAGAGTCCCTCACCTTCCTCTCCAACGTCTACAACAGCGCCGCGCGCAACTTCTACGCCAAGCACGGCGTAAAACTCATTGCCACCGCCTACGAATCGCACTAGGCAGCAGACGACGTCGCCCTAATGATTACCCGCCACTGCATCCGCTACTCCCTGAGCCTGTGCCCCAAACAAGCCAAAGGCATCATCGGCGTGCAAGGCCAAGTGCGCGCCGAACCGATGACACTCATCAACGGCAGCGAGAAATTACGGTTGGAGTTCGACTGCAAGAAATGCGAGATGCACGTGATGGGCAAAGCAAAGAAACATGTTCTGAAATCAGCGCCGCCGACAGCTGTTCCAGTGACATTTCATCCGCGCAATGCAAATACAGCGCATTAAAATACAGCTGTTCTGCGCTATTGAAATGCCATGTTAGGATGCTCGCTAATTTGTTGATCAAGGAGTTACAAATGACATCACAATTTGTACGGCAGCCCTCTACCCTGCATTGATGAAAGACTTGCTTAAAGTTGATCTTGTTCGACTAGAAGTCCGCAAGGGCATGCTGACGTCTTTGATTGTTGCCGAATAGCACCACTATGAGCCACGCGATTACCGTTGAGAATGTTGATGGGCATAAGTGCCAAAACATAAAGTTTTCAGTCGTTGCTGGGCTTGCAGTGACGATTGCGATGTTTTTCCTCGTTGCACCTCGGCACAGCCGCGCGGCGGACATGGAGTTGCGGAGCTTGGGTGTTCGAGCACAGATTGGCGAAAAAACTAGGGTAATAGGCGAGGAACAGCCGGAATCGTTTCATGAATTCGACATTGTGGCGAGCTTTCTGTTGCCATGGGAGCGCCAATCTCGATCAGGATGGGGGGCGCGTGCAAGGCTGCTAACACACGCAGGTGTCCTTAGAGGGATGAACAAAACGGCGATAGTCACTTCTGCTATTCCTACGCTTGCTTTCGGCAGGCAAGATGGGCAAGTCAAAGTCGAAATGGGCGTTGGACTGGCGTTGCTTAGCAGGCATCGCTTCATGCATCAAGACTTTGGTGGCCCGCTTCAGTTCGCTTTGACTTTCGGTGTCGGAACCCCTCTGTACCGGCGAATTGAGATTGGCTACAGGTTTATGCATTATTCTGATGCGGGCACTTACGGGTCCGGTAAAATCGGCGCGGATTTGCACATGGTTGAGTTGAACCATTGTTTCTGATACCGGTGAATCGAAACCTCAAGCCCCCCTTCGCGAGGATGAAGAACAAATCAGTGACTCCCGAATAGTCGCAATCTCCCTAAAACAAAAAAGCAACGCACAAGCGCTGCCTTTTTGTCTGCCACAACCGGACAAATATTACTTCACGCAGTCCACGTAATACACGCGCTGCCCGTCCACTTCGCCTGCCACGAGGCCGTGAATATCGGTCTCGAAGCCGGGAAAGCGCTTATTGAAGTCGCGGGCGAAACGCAGGTAATCGACGATGGTCTTGTTGAAGACTTCGCCCGGGATCAGCAGCGGAATACCGGGCGGGTAAGGTGTCAACAGCACGGCAGTGGAGCGGCCTTCGAGGTCGTCGATGCGCACGCGTTCGATTTCGCCGTGCGCCATTTTCGCGAACGCATCGGAAGGCTTCATCGCCGGAATCATGTCCGACAAATACATTTCGGTGGTCAGGCGCGCCACGTCGTTGGCCTTGTAGATGCCGTGTATCTGATCGCACAAGTCGCGCAGTCCGATCTTTTCGTAGCGCGGATTCTTGGCGATAAATTCGGGCAGCACGCGCCACAGCGGCTGGTTCTGGTCGTAGTCGTCTTTGAACTGTTGCAGCTCGGTCACCATGGTGTTCCAACGCCCCTTGGTGATGCCGATGGTAAACATGATGAAGAAGGAATACAAGCCGCATTTTTCCACCACCACGCCGTGTTCGGCGAGATATTTTGTGACGATAGCGGCGGGAATACCGAGTTCGTCGGAGAAGTCGCCGTCCACATCCAGCCCGGGCGTGATGATGGTGGCCTTGATCGGGTCTAGCATGTTGAAGTTGGGTGCCAGCTTGCCGAAACCGTGCCAGCGGTCATCCGCACTCAGCATCCAGTCTTCGCGCGAGGCCATGCCTTCTTCCACCAGATAGTCCGGGCCCCACACTTTAAACCACCAGTCCACGCCGAACTCGGCATCCACCTTGCGCATGGCGCGGCGGAAGTCGAGCGCTTCAGCGATACTTTCCTCCACCAGCGCGGTGCCACCGGGCGGCTCCATCATCGCGGCGGCCACGTCGCACGAGGCGATGATGGCGTATTGCGGGCTGGTCGAGGTGTGCATCAGATAGGCTTCATTGAAGCAGTCGCGGTCGAGTTTTTTCGAGTCGCTGTCCTGCACCAGAATCTGCGATGCCTGCGACAGACCCGCCAGCAGTTTGTGCGTGGACTGCGTGGAAAAGATCATCGACTCCTTCGCGCGCGGACGGTCGCGACCGATGGCGTGCATGTCTTTGTAGAAGTCGTGGAAGGTGGCATGCGGCAGCCACGCTTCGTCGAAATGCAGCGTGTCGATCTTGCCATCCAACATCTGCTTCAACGTTTCCACGTTGTACAACACGCCGTCATAGGTGCTTTGCGTGATAGTCAGCACACGCGGCTTACGCTTCTTATCTTTGATGAACGGGTTCGCGTCGATCTTACGCTGGATGGTTTCCGGCAGAAATTCACTCATCGGGATCGGCCCGATGATGCCGAAGTTGTTGCGCGTCGGCGTGAGAAACACCGGCACCGCCCCCGTCATCATGATGGAGTGCAAAATGGATTTATGACAGTTGCGATCCACCACCACGATGTCGTCGGGCGCCACCGTCGAGTGCCACACGATCTTGTTGGAAGTCGAGGTGCCGTTGGTGACAAAGAACAAATGATCCGCACTGAAGATGCGCGCTGCATTGCGCTCGGAAGCGGCCACCGGGCCGGTATGGTCGAGCAACTGGCCCAACTCGTCCACCGCGTTGCACACGTCGGCGCGCAGCATGTTCTCGCCGAAGAACTGGTGAAACATACGCCCCACCGGCGATTTCAAAAACGCCACGCCGCCCGAGTGGCCGGGGCAGTGCCAGGAATACGAACCGTCCTGCGCATAGTCCACCAGCGCGCGGAAAAACGGCGGTGCCAGCGAATCCATATAGGACTTGGCCTCGCGGATGATGTGGCGACCCACGAATTCCGGCGTGTCCTCGTGCATGTGAATGAAACCGTGCAGCTCGCGCAGGATGTCGTTGGGGATATGGCGCGAAGTGCGCGTCTCGCCGTAAAGATAAATGGGAATGTCAGAATTCTTGAAACGGATCTCTTCCACGAAGGCGCGCAAGGTGCGCAACGCCACTTCCGTTTCTTCCTCGCTCCCCGCACCGAACTCCTCGTCGTCAATGGACAACACAAAGGCAGATGCGCGGCTTTGCTGCTGGGCAAACGAGGTCAAGTCGCCGTAGCTCGTCATTCCGACAACTTGAATGCCCTCTTTCTCGATCGCATCGGCGAGCGCACGAATACCGTGGCCGCTGGCGTTTTCTGAGCGAAAGTCCTCGTCGATGATGATGATGGGAAAATTGAATTTCATGTAACGACTCCCTATTGGGGAAACAAGAAAATGCGCCCCTACAGAATTAGGAAGCAATGACTCTTTAGAGGCTAGCAATAACGCGTTTTGGCGGAGGCTGTGAGATTCGAACTCACGGAACATTTCTGTTCGGCAGTTTTCAAGACTGCTGGTTTAAACCACTCACCCAAACCTCCGTACTTTGACGCTTAAATCAACCTGCCGACTCAAGAGGCGCGCATCATACCCGAAGTCGCCCCTATCGTTAAAGTGCCTTCGATAGATAATTTATCGGGTGCGATTGCAACTTTTATACCGTTTCTGTAGTCTCACGTCCGTTGTTTGAGATGTATCAGGAAACAATCTGGGCATCCCTTTCGTTAAACGGTTCACTTGGAGAAAAAATCATGCAATTTCCTAGCCTTACACAAACCGGCGTCATCGGACTGGAACAGAACAAAGTGTTGCGCAACACCTACATGATGCTGGCGCTGACCATGATCCCTACGATCATAGGCGCATTCGTCGGCTTGGCGACCAACTTTTCGTTCATGGCGCAGCACCCGATCATGGCTCCGCTGATGATGTTCGCCGTGATGATGGGCATGCTGTTCGCAGTCTCCGCCCTGCGCAATAGCGTATGGGGCATCGTCGCGCTGCTCGGCTTCACCTTCGTCGCGGGCTGGTTCTTAGGCCCCATCCTGCAACACGCATTGCACCTGAGAAACGGCGCGCAACTGGTGGGCATGGCAGCGGGCGGCACGGGTATCATCTTCTTCAGCTTGGCAACCATCGCCACCGTCACCAAAAAAGACTTCAGCTTCATGGGCAAGTTTCTGTTCATCGGCGTGATCCTGCTAGTGATCGCATCTCTGGCGAACATATTCTTCCAGGTTCCCGCGCTGTCGCTGACCATTTCGGCCATCGCCGTGCTGATCTTCTCGGCCTACATCCTGTTCGACATCAGCCAGATCATTCACGGCGGCGAAACGAACTACGTAATGGCGACCACGACGCTGTATCTGGACATCTACAACATCTTCGTCCACCTGCTGAGCCTGCTGATGGCATTCGCGGGCGAGAAGGACTAACACCTCGCACAAGCAGTCCCCAAAGGCGGCGCAAGCCGCCTTTTTCTTGTGGCGACGACAAACACATTGGAACAAAAATGACTCTGAATGATTTTCTGCAACGCCTGCACGACGCACCCGACAGCATCGCTTTCAACGACACCATCGCACTCATAGAAACGCTGTACGACTTTACCCCGACCACTTTCAAGAACGGCGACCTGCTCAACGAAGCGGGCAAAAACTCCGGCTCGTGCAAACTGTTTTCGTTTGCCAAGCAACAAAGCTTATCGCAACAGCAAACCCTGCATTGCTTCGGCGCGTATTACCGCGACGATGTGCTCAAACACCCGGATGGCACTGATCATCAGAACATCAGGAATTTCATGAAAACAGGATGGGACGGAATCGGGTTTGAGGGCGAGGCGCTGAAGCTAAAGAGCACCTGAGCTGTGGATTGAACTGGCTCTTAGTCTAAAATTCGGCCTAAACGAACCTTTCGACCGGGACAGAATTTATTCTGCTACCCAATCAATACCGGACATTCAACGCTCCGGTTCAGCGGCGGCGCATAGCGCCGTCCGCTGGAATCCGCTGTTAGCTGTCTTTCATCGTGAGCTGGTAAGGTCGAAACGGTCAAGGTTCATCACCTTGGTCCAAGCGGCGACGAAATCCTTGACGAAATTTTTCTTGCCGTCCGATTCGGCGTAGACCTCGGCGTAGGCGCGCAACACCGAGTTGGAGCCAAACACTAGGTCGACGCGCGTGGCAGTGTACTTCACCTTGCCGCTCTTGCGATCCTTGCCTTCGAAGACTTCGGCGCTGGCATCGGTTGCCTTCCATTCCGTGCCCATGTCGAGCAGGTTGACGTAGAAGTCGGTCGTGAGTGCACCTACCTTATCGGTGAACACGCCGTGCTGGTTACCGTCGGCATTGGTGCCGAGCGCGCGCAGGCCGCCGACTAGAGCCGTCATCTCGGGCGCGGTCAGGGTCATCATCTGGGCCTTGTCGATTAGCATGGCTTCGGTCAGAGTGCCCTCGTTGCCACGGCCGTAGTTGCGGAAGCCGTCGAACACGGGCTGGAGCACGGCAAAAGATGCCGCGTCGGTCTGGGTCTGCGTCGCGTCCACACGCCCCGGTGCGAAGGGCACGTCCACCTCCATGCCGGCGGCCTTGACGGCCTGCTCCACACCGACCACGCCGGCCAGGACGATCACGTCGGCCAGCGAAGCCTTGCCGCTGGCCTTCTGGATTTCCTCCAGCTTGGCCATGGCCTTGAGCACGGGCTTGTTGATGGCCCAGTCCTTCTGCGGCGCGAGGCGGATACGCGCACCGTTGGCACCACCGCGCTTGTCACCACCTCGGAAAGTAGAGGCGGAAGCCCAGGCCACGGAAACCAGTTCGCCCACCGAGAGGCCGGATGCGGCGATCTTGGTCTTGAGATCGGCGATGTCGGCTGGCGTCGGCTTATGGCTGGCTGCGGGCAGCGGGTCCTGCCAGATCAGGTCTTCCTTCGGCACCTCGGGACCGAGGTAGCGGGCCTTCGGCCCCATGTCACGGTGGGTCAGTTTGAACCAGGCGCGGGCGAAGGCCTCGGCGAAGGTCTGAGGATCTTCGAGGAAGCGCTTGGAAATCTCGCCGAACTCGGGGTCGAAGCGCATGGTGAGGTCGGTGGTCAGCATCCTGGGCTTGTGGAACTTGCCCTTGACGTGCGCGTCGGGGATGATCTCCTCGGCGTTCTTGGCCACCCACTGCTTGGCACCGGCCGGGCTCTTCTCCAGTTCCCACTCGTACTTGAACAAGTTCTCGAAGAAGTTGTTGCTCCACAGCGCAGGAGTCTTGGTCCAGGTCACTTCTAGACCGCTGGAGATGGTGTCCTTGCCGTGGCCGCTGCCATAGTTACTGTTCCAGCCTAGGCCCTGCGCCTCGATCGGTGCGGCTTCGGGCTCCGGACCTTTGTGCGATTCGGGGGCCGCGCCGTGGGCTTTGCCGAAGGTGTGGCCACCGGCGATCAGCGCGACGATCTCCTCGTCGTTCATGGCCATGCGGTAGAAAGTTTCGCGGATGTCCTTGGCCGCGGCCATGTAATCGCCGCTAGCGTTTGGACCCTCGGGGTTCACGTAAATCAGACCCATGTGGGTCGCACCGAAAGGTCCGTTCAATTCTCGCTTGTCACCAATGCGATCCTTGGCATCCACGCCCAACCACTTCATCTCCGTGCCCCAGTTCACGTCCAAGTCCGGTTCCCACACGTCCTCGCGACCGCCCGCAAAGCCGAAGGTACGGAAGCCCATGGACTCCAGCGCCACGTTTCCGGCCAGGATGAAGAGGTCGGCCCAGGATATCTTCTGGCCGTACTTCTGCTTGATGGGCCAGAGCAGGCGACGCGACTTGTCGATGTTGACGTTGTCAGGCCAGGCGTTCAGCGGCGCAAAGCGCTGCTGACCTCGGCCACCGCCGCCGCGACCGTCGATGGTGCGGTAGGTGCCGGCGCTGTGCCAGGCCATGCGAACCATCTGCGGGCCATAGTGGCCGAAGTCGGCAGGCCACCAGTCATGGCTGTCTGTCATAAGCTTGACCAGGTCGGCCTTGAGCGCCTTGTAGTCCAGCTTCTTGAACTCTTCGGCGTAGTTGAATTTTTCGCCCAAGGGGTTGGACTTTTCCGAATGCTGGTTCAATAGATCGACGCGTAGCTGGCTTGGCCACCAGTCCCGGTTAGACGTGCCGCCACCGGCGGCATGGTGAAAGGGGCACTTGCTTTCTGCTGACATGATCTTCTCCTATTCTATCGATGGTAACTTTATACAGCTAACAGATATTGTAGAGACCCATGGGGCCGGACCTTTTTAATATTGAGACAGGCACTTTTCGCACCTATCGTAGTGAGTGTTGTGTATTTATTATTCCTGCGTCTCTATTATTACATTATGCAAAAGGAGACGCAGATTCCGAAGCGCATTGAACCACAATGCCTAGTTTAAATACATAGCCCAAAATATCTAGATAATTCGACCTAGTCTCGGAAAATGGGGTTATCTGGAAAGATATGTAAAGCAGCCATCACTATCATTTGTTGAGAACGACAGCTTTGGCCTGCGAATTCCAGTCCTCACGCACAGCAGATAAAACTTAAATTGCCAATCACTTCGGCTTGCGCTGCTCCGGCTTCACACGCGATGCCAGCAGCTCATTTCCCGCATCAGCATCCACCGCATCACCGCTGACATTTTCCAGCGGCAGCTCGGCATCGTTCCAGCCGCGAATACCGAGCTTGAGTGATGCCACGTTACTGAACCCCATCCGCTGCATCACGTCCGCCGCCAGCACCGAGCGCTTGCCGGAGCGACAGATCACCACGATCTCGCGTTCGCGCACTGCGGCCAACTCCGGCACTGTCTCGTCGTAATCCCATTCGCAGGATTGCTCCAAAATACCGCGCGGCACGTTGATCGAACCGGGGATGCGCAGCATGGCGAACTCGGACGGTTCGCGCACATCAAGCAGGAGAGGCTTGCTTCCGGCAGCAAGCGCACGGCTCAAATCCCACGGCATAATTTCGCTTACGCGGGCAAGTGCTTCACTGACAAAATCATCGTAGCCGCTCATGCTTTTACAAACACCGCGATAGATTCGACGTGCGAGGTATGCGGGAACATATTCATCACACCCGCCGCTTTAAGCTCGTAACCCTTCTCATGTACCAGCACATCCGCATCGCGCGCCAGCGTGGCGGGATTGCAACTCACGTAAACGATGGTCTGCGGTGCGGTCTCCGGCGTGATAGATCGCACCAGCTCCAGCCCACCATCGCGCGGTGGGTCGATCAGCCATTTATCAAAATGCCCCAGCTTGGCCAGCGCAGCTTCATTCATCTCGAACAGATTCATTTCGCCGAACTTGGCATTACCGGAAAGCGCGTTATAGGCAGCATTCTCTCCGGCGCGTTTCACCAGTGCGGCACTGCCTTCGATGCCCAACACCTGCGCGCCGCTGCGCGCGATGGGCAAAGTAAAATTACCCAGGCCGCAGAAAAAATCGGCGATGCGTTCATCGGGTTGCGGGTTGAGCAAACGCAGTGCGCGGCTCACCATGAGCCGGTTCATCGTGCTGTTCACTTGCGTGAATTCGGTCGGCGCGTACGGCATGGTGACGCCGAACTCCGGCATGCTGTAACTGAGCGCGGGCGCATCTAGGGGGTAGAACGGTTTTACCGTTTCCGGCCCTTTGGTCTGTGTCCAGAACTGTACCTGATGTGTGTCGGCGAATTGTTTGAGCAGCGTTTCGTCGGCTGGAGTGAGCGCCTGCATGATGCGCAGCACCAGCACATCGACATGCTCGCCCACTGCCACTTCGATCTGCGGCAACTGGTCGCGTATGGAAAGCTGTTCGTTGAGCTGTGCCAACAGGGGTAACAGCTTGGCGATCTTGAGTGGCAATATTTCGCAATGCTGCATGTCCGCAATGAAACTGCTGCGCTTCTCGTGAAAGCCGACCAGCGTTTTACCCTTCTTCAGCACATGACGCACCGACAGGCGCGCGCGCTGGCGATAACCCCATGCTTCGCCGTAGATCGGCGCCAGAATCATGCCGGGTTTGACCTTGCCGATACGCTGCAAATTGTCTTCGAGGATGCGCTGCTTGGCGGCGACCTGCGCACGCACATCCAGATGCTGCATGGAACAACCGCCGCACATATCGAAATGCGCACACTTCGGCTCAACGCGCGTATACGAGGTCTTGAGGATGCGCGTTGCCACGGCATTCTCGAAGCTGGGCTTTTTGCGAAAGGAGGAGTAGGTGACGCGCTCGCCTATCAGCGCACCCTCGATAAAGATAACTTTGCCGTCATGGTGCGCGACGCCGCGACCGTCCTGGTCGAGCGATTCGATCGTTACTACGTGTTCAGTGTTTGCCATTTTTTTCCAACATCGTTAACACGCATCCCATACGGGTTTGCGCCAATACCCAACCGATTGCCACACCGGTTGTATTCGCCATCATATCGGCATATTCAAACATCCGGTAAGCGGTCATGCCCTGCAAAAATTCGATGCCGATGCCCATCGCAACGAATAGCATGCCGACCACTACGCGCTGCTTGCGCGCCCCATATATTTGGCAGAACCAAAGCATGAGGAAGACGTAGGTCAGCGCGTGTTCGAATTTATCGGCTCCTTGGAAGCTAACAGGTTCGGGCGGATGCGGCATGAGCGAAAGATAGAATACCGTGGCAACCCAAAACCAGCCCAGCGGCAACCAGACGCGATGCAAACGTGCCAACGTCAAACTTTCGACGGCCACGCCGCAAGATATTCAGCCCAATGCGGCTCGGAGGATTTACCCAAAGTGCTGCGCACCAATTCGCATTCCTGCTCATAGCGCGCCTGCGTAAATTGGCCGCGCATCAATTGGAAGCGTGCGAACACTAGGTAGGTATTCACCACGTCGGTTTCGCAGTAGTTGCGTATCTCGGCCAGCTTGCCTTGCTGGTACGCCTCCCACACTTTGCTGCCGTCCATACCCAGCTTGCCTGGGAAGCCGATCAGCTTGGCCAGATCGTCCAGCGGCGCATTGGCGCGTCCGGTGTACATCGCCAGCAAATCCATCAGGTCGAGGTGGCGCGAGTGGTAGCGGCTGATGTAGTTGTTCCACTTGAAGTCTTTGTCGTCCTCGCCCATATCCCAGTAGCGCGGGCACTGGATGCCGTGGATCAGGCCCCGATAGTGCAGCACCGGCAGATCGAATCCGCCGCCGTTCCAGCTCACCAGTTGCGGCGTGTATTTTTCGATGCCATCAAAGAAGCGCTTGATGATACTGCCCTCGTCTTCGCCCGGCTCGCCCAGCGACCACACTTTGAAGGTGTCGCCCTCACGCAGCACGCAGGAGATCGCCGCGACGCGCTGCAAATGATGCTGGATGAAATCGCTGCCGGTCTTCTGGCGGCGCATCTGGAAAGCCATTTCCGCGACTTGCTTGTCGCTCACCGCTTCGTCCAGATCGTGCAGCTTGCGCAGCCCGTCCACATCGGGAATGGTTTCAATATCAAAAACTAACGTCGGATTCATCTGCTCTGTATCCCAAAAAATCAGGAACGGATATTACCAAACCCTTGCTAGAATCCGGTCACGAAATTCGCATGCAACAACCAACCTTATGCAAAAACTAAAACACCCTCTGCTCGCTCCCTTCATCTGGCTCGCCGCCATCGTGTTCCTCATCGAAGAAGCCATCTGGGACTGGACGGCGAAACTCATGGCACGGCTGGGCGCGGTGCACTTCGTCCACGCCGTCGAACAACGCATCGCCGCGCTACCACCGCGCTGGGCGTTGTTCACTTTTTTGCTGCCCAGCCTGATCCTCATCCCCGCCAAACTCGCCGGCCTGCACGCCATGGCGGCCGGGCATTGGCTGATCGGTGGCAGCATTTTCGTGCTCGCAAAACTCGCGGGCATGGCCCTGTTCTCGCGCATCTTTAACCTCACCCGCCCGGCCCTGCTCCAGCTCGACTGGTTCGCGCGCCTATACGCAAAAGTGATGTATTACCGCGATCATATCCACGCCTATCTGGATCGCTGGCAGACTTATCAGCTCGCCAAGCAGCGCATCGCCGCCATGGTCGCCGCTCTCAAAACCAGTTTTAAGCGCGCGGCCTGATTTTCGCTGCGCTTGACGACTCGATGCAGAAAGCAAAGAATCTGTCCGGCGCAGCAAAACAAATCAACCTCGGGGAGCGATCATGAACAAACACCTCACTGCCATTCTGGTAATTCTTACCGGCCTGATAAATTCCACCGCGTATGCGGCTCCAGGGGAGTATTGGGAAGTCACTTCAAAGATGGAAATGCCGGGCATGCCTTTCGCTATGCCAGCGACCACTACAAAAGTTTGCATTGCCAAAGGCAATGAAAACGATCCCCGAAAATCCTCCGGCGACAAAGACTGTCAAATGAGCGACATTAAAACAGTCGGCAAGAAGACCACCTTTAAAGTGCGCTGCGACCGCGACGGCGAGATCATGACCGGCACCGGCGAACAAACCGTCAGCGCTAACGCCAGCGAAAGCAAGATGCGTTTTTCGGGCAAATCGCGCGGCACAGACACGGATATGAGCATGACCTCAAGCAGCAAGCGCATAGGCGGCAGTTGCGATTCGGAAGAGGCCAGTAAAAAGATGCAGGCACAGGTCAAAGAGCATGAAGCGCTAAGAAAAGGCCAGATGGACAAGCTTTGCGATACATCGGCTTACAACACTTCCGCGTGGGTGAATAATTCCAGCCTGTTTATCGGGCAAACACCTGTTTGCCCAAGTAAAAAAGAAGCACTGTGCCAAGTGATGCGCAATGATGTTCCGCATGATTTGGCCGCGTATGAACAACTGGTTCAACAAGATCAAAGTTATCAACAAGCTCATCAGCGAAGCTCCTCTCCTGTCAAGGCGTGCAAATTGAATCTCGACAGCATGAAGAAGTCGCTATGCAAAGCTACAGCGCGTAAAGGCCCTCAATCTTTCCTGGATGCGAATTGCCCGGCGGAGGCCAAAGCCTACCGCGAATGGATGCGCCAACGCGAGGAGTGCGAGGGGCGCGGCTATACCGGGGGCGACAAATTAAAGCAGTGCATGGGCGGCAACATGGTAGAGGAGGATACGGGCGGCAGTTCGGCCAATGTTGCTTCCAAAAATACCAAGCCGAACAAGTCAAAGACACATGAGAACCAAAATGATTCCGAGAATTCAGACAATGAGAGCAGCACCTCCACCAATATGCTGGAAGGTGCTAAAAAACTGAAGGGCGTGTTCGGGTTTTAAGTGCGCACTTGGATATTCATCGGGCTGTGGTTGTTATCCCCTTTAGTTTGGGCGGCAGCCCAGCCCGATCCGTTTCCGCAAGTCGCCGATGCCTATCTGGTGGAGATCAATGGCGCTGTCGTATGGAAAAGACAGGCTGAAAAACACCTGCCACCAGCCAGCCTGACCAAATTAATGACCACCTTGTTGGTGCTGGAACAAAACCAACTGAAGGACACCGCAAGCATCAGCCGCGCTGCCTCTCGCGAAACCGGCTCGCGCCTCGCCCTCAAACCCGGCGAACGCTTCCTCGTACAAGACCTGCTCGCCGCCACGCTGATCGAGTCGGCGAATGATGCCTGCCACGCGCTGGCCGATCATCTGGCCGGTAGCGAGGCTGCATTCGTAAAGCATATGAACCGGCGTGCGCATGAACTTGGATTACGCAGTACCCGGTTTCAGAATGCGTGCGGTCATGATGCGCCCGGCCACTATTCATCTGCTCACGATCTCGCGCGCTTGGCGCACGAATTGCTCCAACATACGCAACTGCTGCCGCTTACCTCGCAGCAACACACGAAGATCACCACGCTGGACGGCAAGCCATACCAGCTATCCAGCAAAAATGCGCTGATCGGGCGCTACGACGGCGCACTCGGCCTCAAGACCGGATATACCGCCAAAGCAGGCAAGTGTCTAGTGGCTTACGCCAAGCGCGGTGAACATAAAGTACTGCTGGTGATGCTGCACGGACACGACCGCTGGTGGGATGCGGCGGACATTCTTGATCTGGCATTCGCTCATGCACATAACACGCACTGAGACCAATATCGGCGTGCTGCTGTGGCTGGCATTCGCGGTATTGCTCTGCTATGCCAATGCGTTTAATGCTGACTTTCAATTCGACGACTACAAAGTCATCGTCAACAATCCGCGCGTACATTCATGGGCTAGCTGGATGCAAGGGCTGACCTTGGGCATACGTCCGCTGCTCAAAGCCAGCTACACCCTCAACTGGACGATGGGCATGGGCGTGACAGGCTTTCACCTGACCAATATGCTGATCCATCTGGCAAACGCGTACCTCGTCTATCTGCTAGCGAAGGAATTCGTGCGTCAGCAATGGCAGGCGGATACGTTTAAAAATGCGCCCTTGCTGGCCGCGCTGCTGTTCGCCGCACACCCCATCCATACCGAAGCTGTCACATATATCTGCGGTCGCTCCACGTCGCTGATGACGCTGCTCTATCTGGCCGGGCTGCTCACTTACATCAGCGGACGCATGCAGCAAAACAAGCTCAAGGTGTATGGCTTGACCCCACTGCTCTTCATCATCGCTCTGAGCGTCAAGGAAACCGCCGTGACGTTTCCGCTGGCGCTGCTGTTATGGGAATGTGCCTGCGGCGGCAAATGGCAACGCGCCCTGAAACCGCAGTGGGCGAACTGGCTGGTGCTGATTCTGGGCGCACTGTTCTTTCTGTTCAGCGACAGCTATCTATCGCAAATGGAACGCAGTGCCCAACTCAACTCCCTGCAAGGAAACGCGGCAACTCAACTTTATGCCTTCGCTTATCTGCTGCGGCAATGGGCCGCACCGTTGTGGCTGAACATCGATTCCGGCCTGCAATTGCAGCGTGATTTTTCCGCCAGCCTGCTGCCCTTGCTATTCTTCGCGGCGCTGTTCGCGCTCATGCTCGCCTGCTGGCGCAAACGTCCGTGGGTCAGCTTCGCCTTGGCCTGGGTGATATTGCAACTAATACCGTTGCACCTGTTCCTGCCGCGTCTCGACATTGCCAATGACAGACAGATGTACTTGGCAGGATGGCCGTTGTTTCTCGCGCTCGCCATCGAGCTGACGCTTTGGCTGAGCACCAGAGCTTTGCAACTAAGCGCCGCCGCGTTGCTGATCGTCCTCGCCAGCCTCACCGTGTTGCGCAATATGGATTACGCCAACGAGATCGCGCTGTGGGAAGACACGGTGATGAAATCGCCGAACAAAGCGCGCGTACACAACAATCTGGGATATGCCTATCTGCTCGCCCACCGCCACACCGAGGCGCGGCACGCATTCATCACCGCGCTGCAACTCGATCCGCAACTCTATAAGGCGCGCTATAACTTGTATAGAGTGGATGACGAGGTAGATTCAACGGATCACAAAAAATGAACCCTGCTTCAGCACATTAAATGGACTTACCCCCACCCTAATCCTCTCCCTATGAGGGGACAAGGTTGGGATGGGGGTAAGAGTTGATGCCAGATAAATTATCCGGGCAAATTACTCGCCCTGCTTGTCCAACTCGCGCTTTTCTTCCCACTTGAGCAGTGCCTCGGCGAACAACAAACGCCAGCCTTCCGCCGCACGCTCGCCGCCGTGAACATTGCCCTGATGCAGCACATGGTTCACCGCGCCATCGACATGCAGAAGATGCAGCCGCAGCAAGGGTTGCAAGCCATTCAACACTTGTTCCACATCTTCCCGGATCGCCTTTTGTGCGGCCTCGTCTGCGACATCTGCCACCCAGGAGATTGCGATGGTTTTTTCAAACAAACCCCACAAGCCTTTCTGCGCGCCGTTCATCACCTCCACGCTTTTGCGCGCCGATCCCAAGCGTTGCAAGCCGAGGCGTATCTTTCCCAGCATGCCATCCGAGATCACGTTGCGCCTGGTGTCGAAGCGCAGCAAAAACAGCGTGGCTTGCAATTCGCCGCTGCGCGACGACGCCGCGCTCACCATGTTCTGCTCCAGCGCCTGCTCGGTGGCCGTCGCGTAAAGACGCGCCAGAGTGAAATAGGCGATGCCCAGCATCACCGGCCCCGCCAGATTGATGTAAGTGTCGGTGAAGTTGATGCTGGCAAAAGAAAACGCGATCAGGATGAACTGCGACAGACCGAACAGCGTGTCCACATTTCCGCGCCCTTCCTCGCGACGGAACGCCCATGCGGTGAGCCAGATGATGGTCAGCGTAATCAGCAGATACCAGATGCGCCCCTCAGGGAAACGCAGCGAGTCGCCGTGCTTGTAGTTGTCTATCGCGGTGGCCAACACCTCCACGCCGGGATGCATCTCCGCCATCGGCGTGGCGCGAACGTCGTAGAGATTCGGCGCGGTGGAGCCGATGATGATGATCTTGTCTTTGAACTCATCCGGCGCGCGCAGCTTTCCCTTGCCCGTCATAGCCAGATAAGCATCGGCAAAGCTCACATAGTGATAACTGAAAGGTTTGCCGCGCCAGTTCAGCAGCATGTGGTCGGTCGTCGGCGCGGGCCAGCCGAACTCGCGCCCGATGCGCGCCGGCAGCGAGGGCACTTGCCAGCCGTAGCCTTCGGAGTACACGGGATAGTTGCGCACCACGCCGTCCGAATCCAGAATCACGTTTTGTGTGCCCAGACGGCCACCGTCGATGGCCGATTTGAAATGCGGCAGGATCATGTTGATCGTCGCATCGGCTTCCTGCATTTCATCCGGAACCGGCATGGCTCCGGGAATTTGCGCGATCTTCACCTGGCGCAAACTATCGTCGGAAGAATCAATGAGCAGCATGGGGAAAAAAGTGTTGCCGGTTTTAGCGATGCTCGCATCGAAAGCGGCATCGCTCTTCGGATTGAACACATCCGCATCGCTGAACAAAATATCGAATATCACCGCCTTGGGGTGCTGCTTTTCCACCTGCTCCACGAATTCGCCCAGCACCCGGCGCGGCCACGGCCAGCGCCCGTATTGCTTGGACATCGCGGAAAGACTCGCCTCGTCGATATCCACAATCACGATATCGGGGTCGGGCTTGGGCGGTGCCAGACGATAGCGCACCATCGCGTCGAAAGTGACCGTGCGTATCTCGCTGCCGATATGCAAAAAGGCCGTATCCAGCAGCGCGAAGAGCGTGAACAGCACTGCCAGATACACATAGAAATTCCGTTTCCATTTGCGTGCCAACAAATTTGAAAATGCGGCAAACGCAAAACGAATACGGTTGAGCAGAAGGAGTTTGAGATTCATGTTCAGAAGTGTAGCAGCCTTCCTGCGGATAAAGAAAAGGCCGGAAGAATCCGGCCTTTGGTGCAACTCACATTTTTAAAACCTATTTGTAGGAGCTGTCCTTGATGAAACTACTAGCCATTCCACTAAGCCAGCAAGCTGGCAAGTGGCTGGTTATGCCCGCGATCAAATGATTCGCGGGCAAGGCCCGCTCCTACCTGGTTTCAATTACGCGAAATTCTTCGCCACGAAATCCCAGTTCACCAAATTTGCGAGGAAGGTCTCCACGAACTTGGCGCGCAGATTGCGATAGTCGATGTAGTACGCGTGTTCCCACACATCCACACACAGCAAGGCTTTGTCGCCCGTGGTCAGCGGCGTGCCGGCGGCACCCATGTTGACGATGTCCAGCGAGCCGTCGGCCTTCTTCACCAGCCATGTCCAACCGGAACCGAAATTGCCCACGGCGGAAGTTTGAAACGCCTTCTTGAAGTCGTCGACGCTGCCCCATTTTTTATTGATGGCCTCGGCCAATGCGCCGGTAGGGGCACCGCCGCCGTTCGGCTTCATGCAATTCCAGAAAAACGTATGGTTCCACACTTGCGCCGCATTGTTGTAAATGCCGCCGGATGACTTCTTGACGATGTCTTCCAACGTGGCGTTCTCGAATTCGTTGCCCTTGATCAGGTTGTTCAAGTTGGTCACATAAGTCTGATGGTGCTTGGCATAGTGGTACTCGAATGTTTCCTTGGACATATGCGGTTGTAGCGCGTCCATCGCGTAGGGCAAAGCGGGCAAAGTATGTTCCATGGTGTCTCCTTCAAAATTAGCGAAAATGAATAGCGAAATGGCGCGGCCATTGATGCGCAATATACCACAGGATTTATCTCAACTATTATACCGGATATTAAAATTGCACCGAGGGACGAAACACCAGCGTCCAAGTGTCAGTATCGCTTGTGCGCAATATCCCTAAATATTCTTCCGGGCTCGACCATACCACGCCCACGTCCAAAGTGGGCGTATAAGCCCGTCCGATCTTGGGATATTTTTTCCCCACGATATATTCCTGGCGCACCAGATGCGAGGTGCTCTCGGAAAAATGCAGCTTCACGTCCAGCGCCGAATTGTTGATCCAGCTTAAAAACGGGAAGTGCGCATTTAAATTACTGCGAAAAACGCTGACGTAAATCACATCGGTGATGTTTTTATTATCGTGCAGCTTTGTCCCGACGCGAAAGCTCCACCCCAACTTTTCGTCCAAATAATCGACCTTACCTTTGATTTTCCATTCCAGTTCCAGCCAATGGTCGTCGATCATGCTGTTGCTCTTGATATGCTTGCTGCCTGCGCTGATGAGATAGCCGGTATAGCCGATGTTGGTCCCGGTGCGAACTTCACCCGGCCTCACGATCTTTGCGATATTGCCAAAAAAAGCCGACACCGCCCAAGGCTCTTGAAAGCCTGCCGTGGCGGATTCGATGATGTTAATGCCACTTCGCCCTACCCGTCCTTCCCCATAAAAATTCGGTTCATTGGCTTTGAGATACGTACCCAACAAGGGCATCGGATAGATGCTGGCCTCCACCAGCATGAAGCGCGGAATAAGCGAGCCCTGAATGAGTTCGCGATAGATCACAGTCTCACTGGTCGATTTGATGGTGGGAATCGGTTTGTCCGTGAGCGGAATATTGAACCCCAAGTTGGTGTAATAGGGATCAAGTTCGCCGATCACCTCCACCTTGCTTGCTTCCTCAGCTGGCTGGGACAGGGCGGCGGGTTGCGGAGCCGCGTCGTTGGAAAGGTTCTGAACCGGTGGCGCATCTGTCTCGGCAGCATAAGACGGAACAACAAACAGGAAGCAAACCAACATTGCTGCAAATGAAAAATATCGTCGCATGAAAATCTTTTCTTCAATAACACTTTACGGCCGGAGCAAATGACCCGCAGCTCGCGAGCATTTTCCCACAAAAACCCGGTGCGGTTGCACTTGCATGGAGCAAGCGCCTTGCATCAATAGTTCTCGCGCAGGTAGATGAACTCGTTGTTGCCTTTGTATACGCCGAACGTGGCGCGTGCAGCGGGATCGTTATCGTAAGCCGTACCCGGCGACCATAAGCCTTGCAGGTAGGGCAGATTCGCAACGGTTGCCGAGCATACTGTCCCGCCTACCGGATCGGAGCCCAGATCGACACACACATCCACGCTGCCCATGCCCGTAAACGTCGAACTGGGTTTAGCCAGATTAACTTGCCACCCCCCTGCAATAGCGGCTGTATTGGCCAGCGTGGTCGATGTTATCCAAGTACCCCCCGTTTTACGCTGGTAATTCCCCAGTGCGATATTGACCGAACTGAGCACGGTGCAACTGTCCGCCGCATTGATTGCAAAAGCCGTTCCATTCCAATACTGCGCCTGCACTTGAACCGGCAGCTTGAGCAATTCCGAACCATGCGCATTGGACAGTTTCAATCTGCCGAAGCGCATACGCAGCAGGCTTCCGGAAAACTTTTTATAGGTAAAGCTACTGCCGCCAGCCGCAACGGGGTTCATATCGGCACCGCTGATTATGGGCACGGTAGACACATCACCATCAGTCACCTTGAGGCCGATATCCAGAGACTCGAAGGAGCCCCAAGTAGCATCGGATGTCGTAGTAGTAGGGCGAGTGAACATAGCGTTCGCGCTCGCCAGCGTGTAGGCTCCGAGAGTCCAGCTGCCAGCCGACAATGTAAGTCGCGCCACAAGGTCGGCGCCATTGTCGGCATTCTCGGCACCGAAGCTGACGGAGCCGGACGCATAGGGCGCAACGTAATTTTTTGTCACTCCATTCGCCGCATTTCTGGCTTCGACCACATTAGTGGAAAGCGTGAAAGGTTGCCCCATGTAAGTAAAAGCTCCCGCCGCACAGGCATTGCTGATGGCACCGACCACCGTAAAATGATCCGGCACAAAACGACCGAAGGGCCCGGCAGCGACCGAACCGAACATGCAACCGAACTTGCCCCCCACAGCGGGGCCATTGTTGAAATTTGAAGTGCATTCGCCTTTCACTGAGTCCACCTGAGCAAAGGCATCGTCATATACCGCGTATTGGGACAAGTTGAAGTTGCCCACTTCAGAATAGGTAAACCCGCTGGCTGTCGAAACGCCGAGAGCGGCAGGTGGAAACACCACTGAAGTCAGAGTTCCCAAGTTAGCTAAGTTGGTGGTAACCAGACTGGAATTGAGCTTGGGTGTACCCGTATAGAGGCTGGTCGCAGTCGCGGTCAGCGAGAAAGTATCCGTTCCCGCCCGAAAGACAGGCGTGCCAGTGCTGCCCGTCTGGGTTGCGCTGCTCGTCACCGCAAAGGACTGAGGGCGGATGGTAAAGTTGTCCGAGGAACAGGAATAATTGGGCCCCGCTGTAGTCACGCGCACACGGACATTGGGTGCGGCATTGGCGTAAGTAAAGCTGAATGGCTTGCGCGGTGTGGCGTTGCTGAAAGCGGAAGGTAGCGCAGTGCTCGTATTGGCGAGAAGCGCATAAGTACTGCATGCACCGCTGCTGGCATCAACAAGTGCAACCGCTGTTACCGACTGATTACCCGCAGTCAACTTCAATACATCCAGATTAAAAGCCGAGTTCGCCAGCTTGGTGAAAATCGGCGTATTCGCGGCTGCGCCCACCTCGATCACATCGAACGTGCATGCCGCGAAGGTCAGGCTGTTGCTTGGCGAGTAAACCGTTGCGGAGCTCGCGGTGGGCGAAGTTGCCGTCGCGGCCAGCGTATCCGTACGAGCGGTCGCATCGGTGAGCGTTACTGTCGCCTGACCGCCAGTGACGGTAATCGGGGACAAGGGTGTCCATGTGCCGCCCGTCGTGCTCAGGCTAACCGTCACGTTGTTCATATAGAGCGAGGAACAAGTCGCGTCGGCGCAAGCCTTCACGGTCACCGTCGCCGGAGTGCTCGTACAGGCGATGCCAGCATGCTCGATTTTGATGTGGTGAAGAGTGGGAATCGCCAGCCCCTGTACAGTACAGATGCTCAGGTTATCGATTTCGTGGATATTGGTGGCCGCCCCCGTAGAACCGGTAAAGGACAGGTTCCAGTTGGCTGGCACGGCGTTCTGGCTATAGCCCGGATCTTTAACATCCAAGGCCGTGCAACCGCTCGTCACCCCAGGAGGACAGCCAAGCAGAATCGAGTAGGCAGTACCGCCTCCGGTAGTGTCGCGCTCGACTGATGTCCATGCATGGATGCCATCGGTATGATCGACCACGATGCGATAGCGGTGCGGGGGAACCAGTACTGCTACCGAGTCGATTGCGGGACTGAGCGTATTGGTTCCCTGCAAAAAACGATACCCTGACATGCCGCTACCGGAGCCGCGAAGCGCCAGCGCATTCGGTATCGCTGTCGCCGAGCCCCCATAGCGACCCTCCGTATTGGCCGAATAGTTGCCGTATTCGTCGATGCCGATGCCCAGCCAGCCGCCCGCAAAACCCGGACACCCCCCCACAGTGGTGCAATCGGAAATCGGGGTATAGCCTTTCTGTGCATAGCCGAGCGACCCACCGAAGGCCCCAGCCTGAGGGGCAACGGATGCATCGGAAAGAATTACGCCGATGCCGTCTGCATGAGTACCGCCATAGGCAAAATGATCGAACACCAAGGTCACTTTATTGCCTACGGCGGGAATCATGCGTTGCAATGTCGCCCAAGTCGCAACACCTGTAGAGACGTTGGTAAGCCGTAGGCGATTGCCGAAAATGACTGGATTACCGAATGTCCCTGTCTTGTTACCCACCGACCAGTTAGTTCCGGGCGAAGCCCCATCAACGCCTGTAAAAGAATCGGAGAAACAGTTGTTGGTTGATATCTCGCCGACAGCAAACTCGCCAAAACCGGTGATGCCGGTCGCCTGCGTGGAATAGGTATTCCTTGTGCCCGCAGTCCGCGTAGACCATATCCCAGAAGACTTGAGGGCGACATTGAAACTGCCGGTGTTGGCACCAGCATCCACTTCGGTCGCAGAGCATGAGGCAGTGCTGGCGCAAAACTGAAAGGTCGCCGCATAAGTGACGGAAGACGGCAGCGTACCGGGCGTGAGCGCCCAGTAATGGTTAGCGCTCTTTGTCGCATCAATACCGGAGCCGCTTGAAGTTGTATCGGGGTGATCGCCCGCATCGACACGGCCCGTGAGCGTCCCTCCCGTCGTTGCACCTAATGCCACCGTCACGGGGGCATACCCTGTGCTGTCACCCACATGATAAATACAAGTGCTGGCGGTAATCGGGAATGTAAGTTGCAGATTGCCGATCAGGTAACCGCTGGTGCGAGTAAGACTCCCATTTCCCCCATTGGCCGCACAACTGGCCGCCAGTGTCAAAGTATTCGCACCCGTGATCAGATTGTTCGCACCGATGATGGTTAGCGGGACTGAAGCATTTAAAACTTTGGACGCATTTAATGTGATCGCTCCGCTATTGGCAATAATCACGCCTCCGGTTGCAGCGAAAGGGGTGATCCATTCCACTCCGGCAATTCTTGGAGTTGCCGTGTTGTATCGCAGCGTTGCTGCTGCACCATACGTTGGCGCGACTGAAACGGTGGCGGCACCCTCCATCGAAAGAATGCCATTCACCGTGGGGGTGGAGGCGAATGTCTTCGCCCCTGAACCTGAAAGGGTAAGGTTGCTGTATGTCGTCACTTTCGCTGTTTGTGCTGCACCAGTGTAGTTGACTGTATTGCCAGCGGCAGTTGCAGTAAGCGTGGTGATGGCCGAGGTACCACCTATATTTAATGTAGCGGCATTGGCGAGATTACCGGTTCCCGCCAAGGCAGTACTAACAGTCAAATTGCAATTATTAGTGAGGACGGTAGGCGAGGTGACACTAAGGCGTGGGATGGTCAACGTTGTCGCGCAATTTATTGATTGGGCAGCTGTGGTGTTAAAGGTATACACCCCCGTTCCCGCCGTAAAAACTGCACCGTTATGTGTAACGCCACCACGGAAAGTAACTGCTTCCGTGGTGTTGGTCCAAGTTCCACCCGGGTTGACCGTCACCGCACCGACAAACGTCTTCGTCCCGGTTGCAGAGGTAATGTTCAAGACACCGCTGACGGCAGTTGCTCCGGTGACTGTCAAGGTAAACGCGCCGACAGTGAATGTTCCGGCATCAACAGAAAGCGCTCCGCCGATAGTGGTGGTACCAAGCAGACTTAATGCGCCGGCAGATTTATTAACTTTAATATTATTGTAAGTCGTTAAAGCCCGCATAGTTTGTGTCACACCACCAGCGAAGATTACTGTCCCGGTACTCGCCACCATGGCTGTTGGGGTGAAGTTACCGCTAACGGTCAAAGTGCTGGCACCGGGCGTGAAAGCACCGGGGCCAAAGTTTCCGCCTATGGTTATGGTACTGGCTCCAGTAGCGATAAATCTGGACTGAGATGCGGTTCCGCTCGTAGTAACCGCGCCGGTAACATTGATAACACCGGTAGCGCCCACAGTTACCTGGCTGATTTTGGTGCCCGTGCCACCGCCGATGGCAATACTGCCGGCATTAAGCGTGCCGTTTCCCACCGCAATAGTGGAAGTGCGAAGATTAACAGCGGGTGCGGTCATAGTGATAGCACCGCTCACACTCAGAACAATACCGGAATTAATGTTGATGCCGTGCATCGCAACGGATGGGGCGGCGACGGCAATGCTTGTTGCTGCAGAATTCACGTCAACTGTCACGGTATGCGCAGCAGCGATGGTCACGGTATCGGCAGCGACCGGGCCACCCGCCACATTGCAGGGTGCAGCCCAAGTTGCTGCAACACTCCAGTTGCCGGTTGCAGCAGACGTGCACGCCAACGCATTCGCGTTTGTCGCCCCCAACAACGATCCTGCGAATGACAGAACCAACGCAAACGACTTAACGAGTTCGCCCGCGCTAGCCTGTATGCGCAACTTGCCCTTATTACCCGCGCCTAGGTTGTTACGTCCCTTCGTATTCATGCAACCTCTTTCCCCTACCCCATTCGACTGATTTGATCGCATTGCGTCCCATATACAGCCAAAAACTACTGGGCAATTGTAACCGTCATCTGCCGCTCGACGTAGTCCGGCGAACCTGCTGTCGCACCCGCCACACCCGATGCGGTTGAAGTGATGCTATACAACCATACCGTGGTGGCACTTTCAACTGCCGATGACGCATTGCATGAGACGGATACCGAAAAAGGGCGCAACGTACCCTCCAAGGGAGAAAGGGCTGCAGTTTGCGGAGCCGCCGTAGTTGCCCCCCTGCAACCCGATGCAAATGTCGCCCCGCTAGCTTGCACAACTTGGTATGCCGCCCACTCGATGCCTGTACGCGAAGCCTGATAGGCGCGCGAACCCAAAATATCCAATGTAGAACTTTGCTGCTGAGCCGATGAAAACGTCAACATCGCCGCGCCCAGCCCGGCCAGCACGACCAGCAGAAAGATTGCGGTCACGAGGCTGAAGCCTCGCTGGGTCTTATGCCGCATGGCTCCCAAGGTTTTTTTCATGGCAAATTGCTCACATGGGTCGCGCTGTAGAGCGTCACGGTTTCGCCGCTCTCGGTGATGGACAGCCTCATTGTCACCAAGCCATTGCGTTGCGCGACCACGTTGGAGTCATATGTGAAATTACAGGCACTCACATGGCTGGCCATCAAGGCACTAGAGCCTCCCGCAGGAACTCCAGTAGAAGGCGGAGCTATTGGAAATCCCCAATAGCGCGTCAGGTTACCCGTCGCGATGTCGCAAATATAACGCACCTGTTCACGCACGACATTAAAACGCTTTCCGGGCGACTCAAGGGGAAACCTTTTTCCAGCAGCAAACGTAATCACGCCCCCCGCATTGGAGGAATAAGCGGCCCTATTGTTATTTTGATAGGCGTCCGCTCCGGGAATGCCCAAGTTATAAACTACGATCTGATCACCCGCCACCATTGCCGGCATTGCTCCTATCACCTCAAAAGAAGTATCTGCAACAGTAAAGTCGAGTTCGTCATTCGCCCCCCCGGCCCCGGCACGATAGCGCCCGCCGCCGGTGGTGGAAAGAAAATCAATAGTATTTGTGCCGGTCACCCGCACGCTGTTGGGCAACGCCAAACGCAGATCACGCGAAATACGCCGCAGTGCCGTATCTGCAATGTCGCTCATGTCGGCACGGCGTGCACTGTCTGCGTAGCCCTGCACCGGCGCACGGATGAACATCGCCACCATGCCGCCGATGATGCCCGTAATGACCATCACGATGATCATCTCGACTAGAGTAAATCCGCCCTGAAAATTGGCTGATCGCCTCATCATATCCTCGGAGAAAATCGCGTGCGATAGCCGTCGAGTTCAACGGAAGTATTACCTGGGCCAGTGACGGTCACAGTGATACGCAATGCTGCGCCTGCCGACACAGCCCCCCCTAAGAATGCGGCACCCACACGAAGCATCGTTACCTTTACGCTGTATCCAGGATAGGCATTGCCCGCAATGTCGGTAGCAGGATTGATTGTGTATCCAGCGACTCCACCAGCATAGTCCGCCACATTATCGAAAGGGTCAGCCGTGCCAACGACACCGCGTGACTCTGTAACTGGGATTGGCCCCAAAACACCGCCCGCATTATCCTGATTAGTTCCAATGCAACCCGTATCGCTCACTGCACTGGCCGCATTCGCATCATCAGGGTCGCAAAAAGTGAACGGCATCAGCTCCACTTCTTCCAGCAACGATTCCGCAATCGCCAAGGCCTGCTTTCGGATCAGAGGGTCAGCGCTATGGGCAGAGGTTAAATTCATCACCGATATGATTCCGATCAACGCCGTGCTGATGATGACGATGAAGATGATGAGCTCGATGAGGCTGACGCCGCGCTGCGTCATGGGCGACGGTTTAGTGCACATAGCCCGTCTCCCCCTCGACCGTGATGTCCGTGGCATAGCCGCTCACCGTGTATATTTTTTGAGTGGGAGTGCTGCCCAGAGCAGTGAAGCTCAAGCTCCCGTGTGCCGAGGTTATTGACACCCCGGCTGGCGTGCAAACCTTGTGCCGGTATTCAACTCCATCGGTAGAACATCGTTGCGGAGTAAGCACGTTAAACGGCGTTGTGCAGTTCGCTGCGAACAAACCAATCTCAGTCGCCGTATCCACAACGCATACGGTGGTGCGCTGTGCAATCGCCGTTTTCTGCGCATAGCGCAACGTCGAAATCATTTGGTCATGGAATCCGCGACTATCGAATGTGCCGCGATCAAAAAATTTCGGCAGCACTACAGCGGCGAGAATGCCGATGATGATCATGACCGTAACCAATTCAATCATAGTAAAGCCGCGCTGAGCCGCATCGGCTTCCCGCTTGATTGCGTCTACTTTCCCTGTGCTCAAACGCATAATCTATGGCGCTTTAGAAACGAAATTTACAGGTGTGCAGTGTATCAAAAAGCGTATAAAACAGACGAAAAACAAGGGAGGCCGAAGCCTCCCTTGTTAATTGCCCACTACGGCGTACTGCTCATTTTTTTACAAATTCAGGTTCATCAGACTTTCCCGTGGGTAACCTGAGCCGGATACAGATCAAGGCCGCCGCAATGGAAATAGATGGCGATCTTGAAATGGTCACGGTTCCTGA
>WSYA01000052.1 GCA_009773615.1 Gallionellaceae bacterium | reverse complement strand
CGGGGACGATTTCTTTTTGGCGGAACGGCGTGAAGATCGCCGTCACCAGACTCTCTTCGGCCATAGCGGTGCAGCTCGTCCATAACAGCCCGCACAGCAAAGCCGCTGACTTGAATTTATTTTTCATTTTTTCTCCATTACCAAGTCAGTTTGATTGCAATGACCATACCGACAGCGCCCAATTCGGCCATGGCCGCATGGTTGACCGTCCCCGTACTCTGGCTTGCGGATTTCTCGATCGCGTATGCCATCAAAGCCGCACCGGTGGTAGCCAACAGCACATGAAGGTTATCCGGATCGGACCAGCCGTCTTCCAAACTGAAGTCATCCCAGTGAGCATACAAACCCGTTGCCACCGTGGCCAACGCCATCACCGCAGTTGCCTTACCCAATTGCGCATGCGTACCGTTCACATCGCGCGGTCCGTTCGGATCCGCCGGGTGGATGTGCGTCGCAAAACTCAGCCCTGCCAGCACGACCGTGCCTATACCAAGGTATTGGTGAATTTTGCTCCCTGATAGCAACTTGGGTTCAAACTCTGCTGACGGTGTCGCCTGCACAGTTTCAGTGTTGGCTTTAGCGACACCGGCATCATTCGCTGCTAACATAAAAGATGGAGTATCTTGGCTATAAAGCCGACTCGCTGGCAACGTAAGATCGAGCGTGCTTTCAGCCGCATACGCTGTGCCCGTCAAGGCCGCCAAGCATATAACGGCGACAAGTTGTTTAAGTCTCAAATCAACCCTCATTCATTTCTCCTTGGTTTCCATCTACATTTTTATTGATCACATCGTATCTCGCTTTGTATATTTCAGAGAACAAAACAAGCAGCATGGTATCAGAACAGTAAGGTTTGAAAACTTGACACTCCGCTTGTCCTCAAGTATCCGATCAAGCATCCCAAACCCAGCCGGGTAGCTCCAACACGGGCCATATTTTTTTGTTCCAATACCCCGCTATCAGCCAGACAATATCAAGCGCATGAACAACCCGGATTTCGCGTAAAATCGGAACCCTGTTTTTTGCGGCATCCAACGCCCCTTACCCTGCTGCCTTAGATCGCTACCCTTTGCTTACATCCGAACAAATCTCCGCCCTGTTTGCCCCCGATGGCGCGCTTTCCGCTCACATCGAAAATTTTCGCGCGCGTCCGCAACAGGTGGAACTGGCGCAGGCCATCGCCGAAGCAATCAACGCCAATGGGCAACTGATCGCCGAGGCGGGTACGGGCACGGGCAAAACTTTCGCTTACCTCGCGCCCGCCTTGCTGGCCGGCGGCAAGGTGGTCATTTCGACCGGAACGAAGAACCTGCAAGACCAGCTGTTTCAGCGCGACCTGCCCACCGTGCGCGATGCGCTGAAAGTTCCCGTCTCCATCGCGCTGCTCAAGGGCCGCTCCAATTATGTGTGCCATTACCATCTGGAGCGCGCACAAACCGAAGGCACGTTCAAAACACGCGATGACATCAAGCATTTAGGCAAAATCGCGAAATACGCCAAGGTGACTCAATCCGGCGACAAGAGCGGCCTGGCCGACGTGCCCGAGAATGCACCGATCTGGATGCAGGTAACATCCACGCGCGAAAACTGTCTGGGACAAGACTGCCCGCAGCACAAGGAATGCTTCGTACTCAAGGCGCGCAAGGAAGCGATGGAAGCCGACGTGGTCGTAGTAAACCACCACCTGTTCTTTGCCGATGTAATGCTGCGCGATGAAGGCGTGGCCGAGTTGCTGCCCGCCTGCAACACGGTCATTTTCGACGAAGCGCACCAGCTGCCGGAAACCGCCAGCCTGTTTTTCGGCGAAAACATTTCCACCTCGCAACTGCTCGACCTCGCCCGCGACAGCCAACTGGAAGCGCTGACCAGCGCGAAGGATTTTGCACCGCTGCCGCTGGCCTGCGATGCGCTGGAAAAATCCGCGCGCGATCTGCGTCTGGTATTCAAAAAGAACGAGGGGCGTATGCCCGCCAATGCCACGCTGGAATTGCCCGGCTGGACCGACGCACTCGCCGCTCTGAACAAACAACTCAAAGCGCTTACTGATCTGCTTGAGAAGCAAGCAGAACGCAGCGAAGGCTTGGAGAACTGCAAGCAACGCGGCCAGGCACTGGCACAACAACTCAAGCAATGGCAGGACGGCGACATTGTGGACAAGGTGCGCTGGCTGGAAGTCTTCCACCACACCGTGGTGCTCAACACCACACCGCTGTCCATCGCGGAAATTTTCGCCAAACAGAT
This sequence comes from Gallionellaceae bacterium, assembly GCA_009773615.1. Classification (GTDB taxonomy): domain Bacteria; phylum Pseudomonadota; class Gammaproteobacteria; order Burkholderiales; family Gallionellaceae; genus PALSA-1006. The sequence goes on along the minus strand of WSYA01000052.1, from coordinate 12,271 downwards.
CAGCGGCCATCCGCGCGCTTGGATATTCACTTCCGCCACGCTCGCGGTGAAACAAAATTTCGCCCACTATCAGGCCGAAATGGGCTTGCTGGAAGCGCGCACCGCCTGCTGGGACAGTCCATTCAATTATCAGGAACAGGCGCTGCTGTACGTGCCGCAGGACATGCCGGAACCGAACAGTCCCGGCTATACCGAGGCGGTGATGCAGGCCGCGATGCCCTTGATCGAGGCCAGCAAGGGCCGCGCATTTTTGCTGTTTACCAGCTTGCGCGCCATGCAGCGCGCCTATGAAATTTTGCAGGCCGAGTTCGACCGCAAAAATCTGAAGTACCCGATCATGATTCAGGGAGAAGGCTCGCGCAACGAACTGCTGAGCCGCTTCCGCGAGCACGGCAACGCGGTACTGCTCGGCAGCCAATCGTTCTGGGAGGGTGTCGACGTGCGCGGCGAAGCGCTATCGCTGGTGGTGATCGACAAACTGCCGTTCGCCTCACCGGACGACCCGGTGCTGGCGGCGCGCATCGCTCAGATCAGCAAACAGGGACGCAACGCGTTTATGGAATACCAATTGCCGCGCACGGTGATCAACCTCAAGCAGGGTGCGGGACGTTTAATCCGCGACGAAAGCGATCGCGGCGTGCTGATGATCTGCGACCCGCGCCTCATCAGCAAGCACTACGGCAAGCGCATCTGGCAAAGCCTGCCGCCGTTCAAGCGCACGCGCGAGGCGGGCGAGGCTGTCGCGTTTTTTTCCGAGTAACGGGCGCATCAAATAATCCATTTTCAGGACGTCGTTCCAGCGAAGTCCTGAATCCAAAAACAATACCCCCCCGTAGCTTGCTGTGGGGTATTTGGTAGCAGGATTTTCGTAGGTCGAGACTGAGCGAATGCGTTGGTGCTTTAGCACCGTACGGCTTCGGCCTGCTCCTTGCGGGCACATCCCGACAGGTGTCCGTGATTCGAAGGAAAAACGTCGGGATGAATCCCGACCTACGAAAACACTATGTCGCCAGCGGCGAGGAATCGAACCCAAAGAGATTTAACTTCGTCCTGATGCGACGTGCCAAAATGACCAACTCACGCAGTCAATATTTTAAATGGGTTGATGATAGTCAATTTGCCGTGAATGATCTGACCGTGCTGCATGTCTTCACTGTAGAGAGTCTCACACATTGACGCGAGTGCGGCAGCAAGGATCAAACTATCGTAGGTAGAGTAGCCATACTGCAAAGCAATACTCAAAGAATCATCAAATACAGCTTCGGTAATGACGCAAATCTCCACATCACTGTGGAAAGAAGCCAGTGCACCTTGCACTTGCTCCACAGAAAACCCCAGTTTACGACGCGCGACATGAGTAGTTTCGGCAAGCACCTGTGTTGAAAGTGTGGGGTGTGCAGCCAATAAAGTTGCAGCAATAAATTTCTTCGGCAGGTCATCCCCTAATGCGTAAAGAACCACATTAGAGTCAACAAAAAATTTACCGCCGGGCATTTGCTTCCTCGCGATCAAAAACAAAACCCTTCATATCCGCCGAAAAAGGCGAGAGCGTTTTCATCATCGCATCGCGCCGCTCGGTTTGTTCAGGCGTCAACGTAGGCAACAAAGACGCTTTATCCTGTGCTTTAAGCGCAGCGACAAAGCTGAGTACCTCTGCTTGGGATTTGGCGGGCAGACTTTGCACTTCGAGTGCAATCAATTCGGCATAACCCATGAGCATCTCCTCAATAAATATTTATACAACTTCCACGACGCTAAGGACGGGGGCAGTGAACGTAGTGCATTGCACCAGAAATGTTAATGTAGCGCAATAATGATTACGCCCTACGTGGACTGGATCGCCATCCTGACTTACTGAATGAAGTCAGAGCGGCTTGAGGTCATCTCCTAATGCGTGTTGCGCGCCCTGAGCGTCTCATCCTCGGCCAAAGCTGCCGTTTCAGGTGAGTCAGCTTAGTGCTCAGGAACAGACGTTCAACGTGCAAGCTCTGGGGCGGTTGTTAGGCGTCCGACGCAAATTCCGTTATAGCTCATAAGTCTTAAGTCCCATTGATGTGCCAATTGGATACCAAACATCCTGCCAACGAACGTGGGCCAAATCAGTCCCTGCAAATGCGGTCTCATCATTGCCTTTTCTAAGAAGTTCTCCACCTGAAAGGTACTTGAAGGTATGTTTGCCCAACTGTTCTTCACTAAACTCTTCGGGCAAAACGGATCGTAATGGCTGGACTTCACACCAAGTTGACAAGTTCCTTGCCTATTCGTCAAAATACTTAGCAAGCCAACAATTAGCCCGCCAACTAAAATAATGAAATCGCTGAACGAACAATTTTCCGAGTCGATGTTTCTGGTGAACCACGCTTGGCGCACCGAATTGGACAGGCGGCTGCGCCCATTGGGGTTTTCGCATTCGCGCTGGCTGTTGCTGCTGCACCTTTCGCGCCATGACGGCTGCACCCATCGTGAGCTGGCGCAACACATGGGCATAGAGGCCGCCACGCTGGTCAGGTCGGTCGACCACATGGAACAGGAAGGGCTGCTCAAGCGTTGCGGCAGCGAAACCGACCGCCGCGTCAAGCATCTGCACCTGTCCGATGCGGGGAAAAAAGTCGTGGAAGAAATCCGCTCTTACGCTGCCGACTTGCGCAAAGAGGTCCTGGCCGGATTGAGTCAGGCGGAGATCAAAACCGCACTCGACGTACTGAACAATATACGCAGCAAACTGGGAGCACTCGCATGAAACGTCTTGCCGCAAAAAAAATACCTATCGTCATCGCACTGGCGCTCGTCGCCTCGCTCGGCGGCTTTGCCTATGTGCATTTCTCAGGCAGCACGCGCAGCACCGAGAACGCTTACATCAACGCGGATGTGGTGAGTGTGGCATCGCTGGTCGCCGGGCGTGTCACCGCAGTGCATGTTAAAGACAACCAGTACGTACACAAGGGCGATGCGCTGTTCGATATCGACCCGGAACCCTTTGCCATCGCGCTGACCCGCGCGCAGGCTGATCTGGCCCTGGCCCAGCAAAGCGCGCGTCAGGACAACGCGGAAATCAGCGTGGCACGAGCACAAGTCGCGCAAATGGAAAGCGACCTTGCCAATGCGCGCGCCAGTCACGCACGCAACAAGGAGTTGGTCGCACAGAACTTCCTCACCCAGCAGGCGGCCGACGACACCTTGGCGCGCGTGCAGGCTTTGCATGCGGCGCTGGATCAGGCACGCGCGAAGCTGACCAAGGCGCTCTCCGCGCCGGAGAAGACCGAAGAGCGCGGCGATGTACTGAAGGCTCAAGCCGCCATCGCACAGGCCAAGCTCGATCTGGAACACACGCACCTCGCAGCGACTCAAGACGGCCAGATCAGCAACATCACACTTACTGCCGGATCGCTGGTCGGCGCAGGCGTGCCGCTGTTTGCGCTGATCGCGCAGGACAGCTTTCACATCGAGGCCAACTTCAAAGAAACCGAGCTGGCGGGCATACATCCGGGGGAGGATGTGGACATCCAGATCGACATGTATTCCGGCCAGCATTTCAAAGGCACGGTGGAAAGTCTGAGCGGGGGTACGGGCACGGCTTTCTCGCTGCTGCCGCCGCAGAACGCCACCGGCAACTGGGTGAAGATCGCGCAGCGCGTGCCGGTGCGCATCAAACTTGCGCCGACGGATGCTGAACACCCATTGCGCATCGGAGCAACGGCGACTGTGACGGTGCAACTGAAATAGCACCCCATGGGTAAAAGCCGCTTACTCACCAGCATCGCCGTGATGGCGGCAACCATCATGCAGGTGCTGGACACCACCATCGTCAACGTGGCACTGCCCAACATGGCGGGGCAACTCGACGCCACGCCGGACAACATCAGCTGGGTGCTCACGTCTTATCTGGTCGCTTCGGCGATCTTCATGCCGCTCACCGGTTTTTTCACCGACCGCTTGGGGCAGAAACGTTTTCTGCTTATCTGCATCGCGGGCTTCGTCGTCGCTTCCGCCCTGTGCGGCATGGCAACCAGCCTCACACAGATGGTGCTATTTCGCATTCTGCAAGGGGTATTCGGCGCATCGCTGGTGCCCCTGTCGCAATCGGTGATGCTGCAAACCTACCCCCCTGAACAACGCGGCAAAGCCATGGCGATCTGGGCGATGGGTGTGATGGTCGCGCCCATCTTGGGCCCCACGCTGGGCGGCTGGCTGACCGAAGTAGTCAGCTGGCGCTGGACGTTTTACATCAACCTGCCCGTCGGCATCGCCTCATTCATGCTCGCGGTGCGTTATGTGCCCGACTCGCCGACCAAAGAACGTCGCATGGACTGGCTGGGTTTTACTTCGCTGGCAGTGGGCATAGGCGCGCTGCAACTGGTGCTGGACCGGGGAAATCAGGACGACTGGTTCAGTTCGCAAACGCTGATCTTTTCCGCCGTCGTCGCCGCGCTGTCATTTATCTTTTTCCTCGTTTACACGCTCACCGGAAAACACCATCCGCTGTTCGATCTGCGCATTTTCAAAGACCGCAATTTTCTGGTCGCCAGCCTGATCATGACCACCATCGGCGTCGGCTTTTTCGGCGGCATGGTGCTGCAATCGCTGTTCCTGCAAAACTTCCTCGGCTACCCGACCTTCGACGCAGGGCTATACATGGCACCGCGCGGATTGGCTTCGCTGCTGGTGATGATTTTCGTGGGTAAATTTTCCGGCAGATTCCCGCCGCGCAATTTCGTGCTGGTCGGCATTTTTTGCAGCATCGCGGGCAACTATTTGATGACGCGCTTCACCGGCGACATCACGGCTGCCGAATTGCTCCCGCCGATGATCTTGCAAGGCATGGGCATGGGACTGATCTTCGTGCCCATCTCTACCTTGGCTTTTTCCACTCTGCCCAAGGCGACAGCAGCGGAAGCTGCCGGCATCTACAGCCTGATCCGCACCGTCGGTTCCGCGCTGGGCATCTCGGTCATCGCCACGTATTTTTCGCGCAGCGCGCAACAAAGCTGGGGAGTATTGCGCGGCGAAATCACGCCGTATAGCGATGCGCTGCATGCCTATCTCGCCCCGCTGCATCTGGGCACGCAGGATGCGCAAGGCATCGCGCTCACGGCCAAAACCGTCATGCATCAAGCGCAGAACATCGCCTACATCGACAGCTTCTGGTTCGCCACCATGAATTTCGTGCTGATGCTGCCGCTGCTGCTGTTGGTGCGCACGCCGAAACAAGGCGCTGCCGCCCCCGCACCGGTCGTCGCGGACTGAGCACCCCTGCGCTATAATCGCGCCTCTTTTTGTTTCGCACTTCGGAGCTATTCGCCATGTCACATAACCTGTTCAATACCCGCCAGTCTTTCAATCTCGCCAATAACAAACAAGCCACGCTGTATTCGCTGCCCGCGCTGGAAGCCGCAGGCATCGGCAAAATCTCGCGCTTGCCCGTTTCCATCCGCATCGTGCTGGAATCGGTGCTGCGCAACTGCGACGGCAAGAAGGTAACTGAAGCGCATGTGCGCGAACTGGCGAACTGGAAGCCGAACGCGGCGCGTACCGAAGAAATTCCCTTCATCGTGGCGCGCATCGTGTTGCAGGACTTTACCGGCGTGCCGCTGCTCGCCGACCTCGCCGCGATGCGCGATGCCGCCGCCGCACAGGGCTGCGATCCGAAGGTGATCGAGCCGCTGGTTCCCGTCAATCTGGTCGTGGATCACTCGGTACAAATCGACTATTTCAACCGCCCCGATGCGCTGAAGCTGAACATGGAACTGGAATTCGAGCGCAACACCGAGCGTTATCGCTTTATGAAATGGGGCATGCAGGCATTCGACACGTTCAAGGTCGTGCCGCCCGGCATCGGTATCGTGCATCAGGTCAATCTGGAATATCTGGCGCGCGGCGTGCTGCAAAAGGACGGCGTGACTTATCCCGATACATTGGTCGGCACGGACTCGCACACCACCATGATCAACGGCATCGGCGTGGTCGGCTGGGGCGTGGGCGGCATCGAGGCGGAAGCGGGCATGCTCGGCCAACCCGTGTACTTCCTCACACCGGATGTGGTCGGCGTACATCTGAAAGGCAAATTGCGCGAAGGCGTTACCGCGACCGACCTGGTACTCACCGTCACCGAACTGATGCGCAAGCACAAGGTGGTCGGCAAGTTCGTCGAGTTCTTCGGCGCAGGCACTACCGCGCTCACCCTGCCCGACCGCGCCACGATTGCCAACATGGCACCGGAATACGGCGCGACTATGGGCTTCTTCCCGGTGGACGAAGTCACGGTGAACTTCATGCGCAACACCGGCCGCACCGCTGATGAAGTGGATGCCTTCGAGTCTTACTTCAAAGCGCAAGGTCTGTTCGGCGTGCCGAAGGACGGCAGCATCGACTACAGCAGCGTGGTGGAATTAGACCTCGCCAGCATCGAGCCGTCGCTGGCCGGACCGAAACGTCCGCAGGATCGCATCGCGATGTCCAAGATGAAACAGACGTTCAACACGCTGTTCAGCAAACCCGTCGCGGAGAACGGCTTCAACCAGCCCGCCGAGAAACTGAACACCCGTTATGCCACCGGCAAAGACGACATCAAGATCGGCAACGGCGATGTATTGATCGCCGCAATCACCAGCTGCACCAACACCTCCAACCCTGGCGTGCTGCTGGCGGCTGGCTTGCTGGCAAAGAAGGCTGTGGCAAAAGGTCTGACCGTGGCACCGCATATCAAGACCACGTTGGCTCCCGGCTCGCGCGTGGTAACCGAATATCTGAGCAACGCCGGACTACTGGAACCCTTGGCGCAACTGGGCTTCAGCGTGGCCGCTTACGGCTGCACCACCTGCATCGGCAACTCCGGCCCGCTGGATGCCAAACTGGAAGAAACCATCGTCAAGAACGATTTGATTGCGGCAGCGGTACTGTCCGGCAACCGCAACTTCGAGGCGCGCATTCACGCCAACATCAAGGCCAATTTCTTGGCTTCGCCGCCGCTGGTGGTGGCTTACGCCATCGCGGGCAAGATGAACATCAACCTCGACACCGAGCCGCTGGGTACAGGCAAAGATGGCCAACCCGTTTTCCTGAAAGACATCTGGCCGAACAGCGCGGAGATTCAAACCGTGATGAAGTTCGCCGCCGATCCGGCGATGTATCGCCGCCTGTATTCCGATCTGACCAAAGACCTGCCGCTGTGGAACGCGATCTCCGCGCCCACCGGCGAGCGCTACCAATGGGACGACTCCACCTACATCGCGCGTCCGCCGTTCTTCGATGCAGCCACACCCGAGGTCGGCGACATCAGGAGCGCAAAGGCGCTGGCGCTGTTCGGCGACTCTGTTACCACCGACCACATCAGCCCGGCGGGCAGCTTCAAGCCCGCCACGCCCGCCGGTAAATATCTGCAAGCACACAAGGTCGAAGTAAAAGACTTCAACAGCTACGGCTCGCGGCGCGGCAACCACGAGGTGATGATGCGCGGCACCTTCGCCAACGTGCGCATCAAAAACCTCATGCTGCCGCTCAACGCAGACGGCTCTCGCACCGAAGGCGGCTATACCCTGTACATGGGCGAACAGATGGCGATCTACGATGCCGCGATGAAACACATCGCCGACGGCACCCCGACCGTGATCTTCGCGGGCGAAGAATACGGCACCGGATCCAGCCGCGACTGGGCCGCGAAAGGCACGCAGCTATTGGGCGTAAAAGCTGTCATCGCCAAGAGCTACGAGCGCATCCACCGCAGCAATCTGGTAGGCATGGGCGTGTTGCCGTTGCAGTTCAGAGGCAGCGACACCCTCGCCACTTTAAACCTCACCGGCGACGAAACTTTCGACCTGCTCGGCATCAACGATAGCCTGAAGCCGCAACAGGATGTGACGCTGACCATCACGCGCAAGGATGGCAGCAAACAGAACGTCGCGCTGCTGCTGCGCATCGACACGCCGATCGAAGTGGACTACTACAAGAACGGCGGCATACTGCCGTTTGTGTTGCGCGAACTGGTAAGCAAGGCTTGAGCATCGTTCCCATCCTGATGTACCACAACATCGGCGTCCCGCCAGTGGGCGCGCGGCTGCGCAATCTGTATGTGCGCGCCGGCGCTTTCTCGCGGCAGATGTTTATGCTGCGCCTGCTCGGCTACAAAGGACTATCCATGTCCGCCGCAATGCCGTATCTGCGCGGCGAAAAGCGGGGACGCGTGGCCGTCATCACCTTCGACGACGGCTATGTGGACACCTTGGAGCAGGCACTGCCGATCCTTCAAAAACACGGCTTCAGCGCCACATGCTATGTCATCAGCCAGCGTACCGGGCAATACAACGACTGGGATGCGGCATCACTGAATGTGCGCAAATCTTTGATGAACGATGAGCAAGTTCGCGCATGGCAAGCGGCCGGCATGGAGGTCGGCGCGCATTCGCGCACGCATCCGCGCCTGACGGGCTGCACGGATGCCGAACTGCAAGACGAGATCGCGGGCAGTAAAACAGATTTGGAAAAACTGCTCGGTCAGCCGGTCACGCAGTTCTGCTACCCCTACGGCGATTTGGACGCGCGCGTGGTTGCCGCCACGCGCCAAGCGGGATTTGAGGCCGCCACCACGGTTCAACGCGGGCGCGCGCGGGCTGGCGATAATGCGATGCTGTTGCGCCGCGTGCTGGTGAGCGGCAGCACTTTTCCGCATCTTTTTATTTTTAAACTGTTGGGCAATTACGAGGATAAGCGCGGATGAGACTGCTGTTCGTGGGTACGCATTACGGCGGTGGCGGCACCGAGAGTCACTTGGTCACCTTATCTAAGGCGATGCTGGCGGCGGGGCACGAGGTGGCCGCTGTCGTGCGTCCTGGCACGCCTATCCATAACGGTTTGGCAGGCAGCGGCGTGCAACTCTTTAGCGGTGTGTTCCGCAACGCTTTCGACCCGCGCGGAATCATCGCGGTGTGGCGCGCGATCAACGCTTTCGAGCCCGATTGGATCGTCGGCAGCTTCAGCAAGGAATATTGGCCTCTGGCGGTGATTGCGCGCCTGCGCGGCGTAAAGCTGGCGCTGTTCAAACACATGGATTATCCCTTGCGCTTTCTCACCCATCACTTCATCCCGCGCCTAGCCCATCGCTTCATCGTCATTTCGGAGCACATGCGCCGCAACTTCATCGCCCGCGGTGTCGATGCGACACGAATCGATCTGCTCTACAACCCTATCGATATGGAATACTTTCATCCTGATTCGGTTTTGCGCAAAACAAGTCGCGAACAATTCGGTTTTACCGAAGACGACATTGTGCTCGGCTTTATCGGCGCCATGCACCCGGACAAAGGCATGCTCCCTCTCTGCGATGCGGTCAATCTGGCGATGAAAGAAGCACCCAAACTCAAAGCGATCTGGGTCGGCGACGGGCTGGCAGTGCAAGACCTTAAGGAAAAAGTCAAAAAAGGGGGATTTGCAACCCGGCACACTTGGCACACTTGGTCGCCAAACGTGCTGCCTTATTATGCGGCCATTGATATGCTTGCCGTTCCAACCATCGGCAACGAGGCTTTCGGGCGCGTATCCATCGAGGCTCAGGCCTGCGGCATTCCGGTACTGTGCAGCGACAATGGAGGCCTGCCTGAAACCTTTAAGCCGGATGTCACCGGGCTGCTAATTCCCACCGGGGATGTGCCCGCCTGGCGCGATGCTATTCTGAGCTTGGCCGGAGATAAGCAATTGCGCATACAGATGCAAAGAAACGGGCGCGACTGGGTAGTGCAGAAATTCAGTACCACGGAAATCGCCAAACAATTCGTCAAGCTTCTCGATGAGGCTCAATAGACAATCGTGACCAGGTCACACCGCGCCCTGCATCAGCTGCTCCAGCCTGTGCCTGCCCGCCGGACTTGTCATCACCATCAGCACGTCCCCGCCTTGCACGACATGCTGTACAGACGGATTGAACAGCCAGCCGTTGGCACCGCGCAGCGCCAGCACCAGACAATCTTTGTTGCCGTGATACAGGACGGTCAACGGCTTACCCGACAACTCTGCGGGGATGTTGATCTCCTCCATGCGCACGCTCGCTTCGGACTTGAGCATGTCGTCCAGAAACGACACTACATGCGGCCTGACCATCGCAGAAACGATGCGCAGCCCGCCGGTAAAGTCGGGCGAAACAATCTCGTCGGCTCCCGCGCGGCGTGTCTTCTCGGCGTTTTTCACATCATGGCATCGCGCCACCACCCGCAATTCGGGGTTAAGCTGCTTGGCGCTGAGACTGATCACCAGATTCTGGCTGTCGTCATGCGCCACCGCGAAAACACCGCGTGCGCGCAACACCCCTGCCGCCAATAACACGTCGTTGTCCGTTGCATCCCCGTGCAGATACAGCTGCCCCGGATGGGTATCCAAATAACGCTGCATAGTCTCCATATTGGAATCCACGATAACGCAGGCACGCCCGGTGGAGGTTAGTTCGTGCGCCACGTTGCTACCGACCAAACCGACTCCACAGACGATGTAGTGATCCTTCATTTGCAAAATTCGTCGATGCATTTTCTTTCTCCGCCAAGATTCATTGAGGTCGCTTTCCAGTGTGAATGCCGTCAGGGTGGATAGCACGTAGCCCAACACACCGATACCGGTGATCGCGATGAAAATCGTAAATAATCTGCCGTATTCGTAGCCGGTGACATCGACGATCTCGCCATAACCGATGGTCGAAATCGTGATGAAAGTCATATAGAAACAATCCAGCCAGGAATGCTTGTCGCCGCCCAGAATGTGGTACCCGACAGTACCCATCAGCAACACTAGCAGCAAAGCTACAAATGCAAAAAACAGATTACGAATCACATGCGACTCTGCTGCTTCAACGATTCTCATTATTCGTCCCGTACGTCGGCATCGGGAAACAACTCGCTGCTAAAACCGAAATTGCGCATATCCTGAATGCGCATCGGGTAAAGCACCCCGTCCAGATGATCGCACTCGTGCTGCACCACGCGCGCATGAAATCCGCTCACGGTGCGATCTATCAAGGCGCCGAACTGGTCAAATCCCTGATAACGCAAATGCGTAAAACGCGACACCAGTCCGCGCATACCCGGCACGCTCAAACATCCCTCCCAACCGTCTTCTTTTGCATCGGATAGAAATGTGATTACGGGATTGATGAGCACGGTATCAGGAACAACTTCCGCATCAGGATAACGCGGATTGCTCTCCACACCGAAGATCACGATGCGCAGATCAATACCGATCTGCGGCGCTGCCAAGCCCACGCCATCCAATGCCTGCATGGTGTCGCGCATATCGCACAGCAACTCTTTCAGTTCCGCGCTATCGAATGAACGCACCTCTGCGGCACGACGCAACAAACGCGCATCGCCCATACGCAATATATTTCTAATCGCCATCGGATTCCACCACGAGCCCCAGAATAGTTCTCACCCTGGCCATTGCCGGTTCGGCGATCAGACTTATCGTTCCAAGGTTGATAGCATCACGGCTGTCGCCACGCCCCGCCGCAAAATTCACCACCACGGCAATGGCCGCATAGCTGAGTCCCAGCTCTCTTGCCAGCGCGGCCTCCGGCATTCCGGTCATCCCCACCATGTCGGCTCCGTCCCGCTCCAAACGGTTGATCTCCGCCGCCGTCTCCAAACGCGGCCCTTGCGTGGCCGCATATACGCCTCCGTCCAGACATTTCTCTTGCGCGAGTGCGGCGGCAGTCAATATCTGCTTGCGCAAGTCCGGCGTATACGGCTGCGTAAAGTCGATATGCGTGACAGGACGCTCGCGCCCATCAAAATAGGTAAAAGGTCGCCCGTAGGTGTAGTCGATGATCTGGTCGGGAACCACCACCGCTCCGGGAGTCAGGTCAGCACGGATGCCGCCCACCGAGGCAACCGAAATGACACGCTTGGCACCCTGCTCATACAACGCCCATAGATTCGCGCGATAGTTCACTTCGTGCGGCGGAATAGTGTGGCCGTAACCGTGACGCGCGAGAAACATTATTTCGTGCTGGTTGATCGTGCCGAAAGTCAGCGCACCAGATGGCTCGCCGTAAGGCGTGCGTATCACCTGCCGATGGGTAATTTTAAGATTACCGAGTTGGTCGAGGCCGGTACCGCCGATGATTGCTAACATAATTTTTTCCTAAAAGTCACTATCCACGAAAAATACGAAAGGCACGAAATAAAACCACATTTTTCGACTTAAGGGCACCTCTAATAATTGGTTATTTGGACTTCGTAAACGCGTCCCGATGATTTTTTTGTGGCGGTCAACTATGTGCGCGTATTTTTGAATGATC